>JAFRTA010000133.1 GCA_017427315.1 Clostridia bacterium | reverse complement strand
GTGGGAGTGGCCGACGAAGATGTATTCGAGCCCCGCGTCCGCCAGCGCGTCGGCGCGTTCGCCCGCGTCGGCGATCATCTGCCCGCCGTTGACGAGCATCGAGATGCCGGGCATAATGAGATGATGCTGCATCGCGATCACCGTGTCGCCCGCCTCTTTCGCCTCGCGGAGCTGATCGAGGATCCACGCAAAGTGTTCTTCCGTATATCCCGCGCGCCCCTGTCCGTTCTTGTCGTCATTGATGCCGAGGATGCGGAAGCCCTCCTTGACCCTGACGCAGTAAGATGACGCGCCGATCTCACATACGTATTCGCTCAGCGCATTTTTCGGGCCGTAATCCCGATAGTATTCCCGCAGCTCGGGCGGCGTCATCGTGGGAACGCCCTCGTGGATGACCTCCTCGCCCTCGTAGCGCGCCGCGTCGTCGCTGTTGCACCAGTCGTGAGTCGCGTAAACGACGTAAACGGGCTTTGTTTTCGCAAGGTTTGCGATCTTCTCGCGGACCTCGGCGTGCGAAACCTTTTCGCCGTCGTTGGAGAGGTCGCCCGCGATCAGCACCGCGTCGCAGTCGCTCGCGGCGATCTCGGCGAAGATCGCTTCGGTGATATCACCGCTCTCGGCAAGGCATTTCTGGTCGGTGGAGCTTCTGCGGTAATACGCGCCGCCGGTATCCCCGAGCGTTCTCGAATAGTAATGCAGGTCCGCAATGACCGCGAGTTTCAGCTTGCTCATGGCGTTGTCTCCTTGGTATTTTTATTTGATTATATCATACTGATGCGGGATGCACAATAGAAAATTCCGATTTATCGGGATGATGTTGCTCGTTGCTGGTTGCTCGTTGCTGGCTCTGAATCGGCAGCGGGAGAGCCGTGGTCGGTTAAATAATAAAAAGAAGGATCATCTTAAAACAGACTAAAACAATAAAACAACTATGCTGAACGTATCTTTGGATTATATCGTTTTATAAGTTTTGCTGCCTCAAAAACATTTTTATTTGTTCCTTTGCTCTCATTGCCGGATTCATAAGCGAGCAACCAGCAACCAGCAACCAGCAACTAAAGCAGAATTTATTCAAAAAAACTTCTCAACAGCTCCGCGGGCGTCCCTTCATACGCGGCCTCTGCGAGAAATTCGATCCCGTGCTGGTTGCCCCAGGAATAATAAATGATCGTTCTGCCGAGGAATCCGCACAGCTCCATATCGCTGTTGTTGACGTCCGCCGCGCGGGCGATGCGCTCGCGCTCGCGTGGCGTGAGAAACGGGTTTGCGATTTTCTTGTCCTCCGCCGCGTCGTACATCAGCACCGGGTTCAGCGGGCTGTATTCCCATTCCTTCAGGTCAAGGCTGCGGGCGGCGCAGTTCGCGTATTTTTCCGTCGGGTACGCCTCGAGATACAGCACGTAATAATACGGGTCGTCGGGGAAGGTATAGATCGCGGGACCGCCGGCGTAGCGGTCCTTCTGAAAGGCGAAGTCGTCGGGCAGCAGCGTCCAGCTTATCATGTCTTCCGATTGCGCGAAGCGGAACGTGAACGGGACGAAGGAATCCGTCTCGATCAGCAGGATATATTTTCCGTCCTTTTTGCACACGCCGGTATTGAAGCACTTGAGCCCCGGGAAACGGACCGGGAATTCCTCCCACGTTTCGAGATCGCGGGAGCGGAACACGGTCAGCATGTCGCCCGCCCAACGCCCCTTTACGCCGACGGCGTACATGTATTCTCCGTCGGCATACGCGGAACCGAGATGGTGGTTCTGCCCGAACGGTTTCGACAGAGCGTTTGTGTACATGTCGCGGAAACGGAAATGCGATTCGTCCGTCGGGTTCGCCTCGTTCTGCTCCCCGGACCGGAAGTATTCGAACCGGTACAGCCTGTCGCGGAACACGACGGGCGTGGTCTCGACCACGTCGCACATCACGGTGCCGAGCTTGCGGATTTTGGGCCTTTTCGGCGCGGCCGTATGATAAAAGGGATTTTCGGTGATCCGGCGCAACGTATTTCGCTTCTTTCTATTGAATTTGTATGATTATTATAGTATATTTGGTGTGGAACAGTCAAGAAAGGAGAGGCAAATTCTGATTTAACGGCAAAGCCGTTAAATCAGAATTTCGGATATCGGGTATCGGATTTCGTGAATCGTGCTTGTAAACTGTATTATTATCGTCTATCGTCTTCGCAGTGTTAATTTTATGCTTTGAGCTGCGGTTTCGGCACGATATCCGATCCCCGATCCCCGATATCCGAAACCTGATTTGCCGACATACATCATGCCCGAACATTTCACCGACGTCTATTATCAGCCTGGCTCCGAGGCGGTCTTCTGCTATCGCTCCGGCCTCATGGTCTATGAGGAGACCTTCGGCGAGGGGATGCTTTGCCCCGCGGGATGGAACGCGGCGGGCTACCCGCTGAACGTGCTGACGAACTGCGCTTCACGCTTTTCCCGGCGTGATTTTCAGGAGCCGTCCGCGTTTCATATCGAGATCGACGGGCGGAGCGTCGATTACGACCTCCGTTTCGTCGGTTTTACAAGCGAGCGGACCGAAACCGGCGCGCATGCCGTGCTGACGCTCGAGAGCGAGATCGCGCCCGTTCGGCTGAAGATCCATACGGTCTTCGACGGTTCGCAGATGTTCACGCGGTATCTCGAGATAGAGAATCTGTCCGACAGACCGGCGGCGGTGAGCCGTCTTGCGCTTCTCGGCGGCGGGATCGAGATCATGAACCGCGACAGGATCGTCGAAGAGCTCGACCGGGAAGCTCTGTATTCCGTCGGGTATTTCGACAACGACGAGTGGGGCAGAGAAGGGCAGTTCGTCCGGAAGCCCGTGCCGCACAATACGTTGACGGTCGACAGCCGCTTCGGGCGCGACCGATACCGCCATCCGCTGCTGTTCCTGCTCAATAATGTGACCGGCAGTCTCTGGTTCTCGCAGATCGGCTGGAGCGGCGGCTGCCGCTTCTCGGTCGATCTGAAAGCGCCCGCGAAACGCATCGGGAGTTTTCTGTCTTTCAGCGCGGAGATCACGGGCTTTGCGCCGCTGATCGTCCTTCGCCCCGGCGAGACCTTCGTCACGCCCGAGGCGCATATGGGCGTCGTGCACGGCGGGCTTGACGACGCGGTCAATGAAATGCACGCGCATCTGCGGCGTTCGGTCCTGACGCTGCCCGCGCAGTGCGCCGTCGGCTCCGGCATGGGCGCGGAGCACGATATGAGCGTAGCGACGACGAAATCCTTCATGCGTCAGATGGCGGAAATGGGCGCGGAGCTGTTCATCGTCGACGCCGGGTGGCAGAATCCGCCGGGGGAAGAGACGGACTGGGGCGGCCACAACGGCCATAACGTGCCGGACGCCGACCGCTACCCGAACGGCTTCTCCGAGATCACGGACTATTGTCATTCCCTCGGCATGAAGTTCGGCCTCTGGGTGGAGATCGAGCGCATGGGCCGTCACGCGAAGCTGTTCGAGACGCATAAGAACTGGTTCGCGCGCAGCATATACGGCGACCTCGTCGAGGGATATCTGGATTTTACGAATCCGGAAGTCGCCGCCTGGGCCGAAAGCGAGCTTGCCCGAATCATTACGGAATATCACGTCGACCTTCTGCGGGTGGACTACAACGTCTCGCCCCGGGATTATTTCTCGATGCGCGACACCGGCGCGGGGATGAAGGAATGCATCGGTCTGCGGCATTTCAACGCCGTATATAAAATGTACGAGAACCTGAAAAAACGATTCCCGGATGTGATTTTCGAGAACTGCGCCGGGGGCGGCGGACGCACCGACGTCGGGATGCTCCGGCAATTCAACCATACCTGGGTCTCCGACTGGCAGCGGCTGCCGTATTCCGTGCTGATTACCAACGGCATGACGATGGCGCTGCCGCCGGAGCGCGTTGACCGGCTGTTCGCGGGCATGGGCTGCCATGAGTTCGGTTCTCTCGAAGCGCATATGAGAAACACGATGCTCACGCATATGTCGCTGAACGTGATCGCCCCGGCGTCCGCGGTCCCGAACGCGGAACAGATGGCGTTCGTGCGCCGCAGCGTCGCGCTGTATAAGGATTTTATCCGTCCGTTCCTGCCGACGGCAAAAGTGTATCACCACACGCCCGAGGCGGACGAAGCGCTGAAAAACGGCTTCTGCGCACTGGAGATCGCGTCGCCCGGGAAGGATCGCGCCGCGCTCGCCGCGTTCACGTTCCCCAACGTAAAAAAAGACCGCTTCACGGTGTATCCGCGCGGTCTTTCGGCTGAAAAAACGTATCTTGTAACGCTCGACAACAGCGGCGAGCGCTTTGAACGGGACGGCTGTTCCCTGATGAACGACGGGCTCGCGCTGCGTATCCCCGCCGCAATGGGCTCGGAGCTGGTGTTGTTTGAGGGTAAATTCTGATTTATGCGCGCAGCGCATAAATCAGAATTTCGGATATCGGGTATCGGATCTCGTGGATCGTGCTTGTGAATTTTATTGTTAGTTTCTATTGTATTCACAGCGTCAATTCTTTGATTTGAGTCGCGGTTTCGGCACGATATCCGATCCCCGATATCCGAAGAGGGCGTCAGCCCGACAAATCAGAATTTACTCTTCCCCGAACTTCAGCTTATAGTTTTCAATCGTCTTCTCGATGATCGAAACCGCGACGTCGCGGTCCTGCACCTCGTCGACGACGGTTTCTTTCTTTTCGAGGGCCTTATAGACCGAGAAGAAATGGGTCATTTCGTCGTAGGTGTGCTTCGGAAGCGCGAAAATCGAGCGGTAGCTGTTGTACATCGGGTCGGAGAAGGGAACGGCGATGATCTTTTCGTCCGCTCTGCCGTTGTCGAGCATCCGGATCACGCCGATCGGGTAGCAGCGCACGAGGGTGAGCGGGTGCAGGGGCTCGCTCGAGAGCACGAGCACGTCCAGCGGGTCGAGGTCGTCCGCGTAGGTGCGCGGGATAAAGCCGTAGTTCGCGGGGTAATGGGTCGATGTGTAAAGGATCCGGTCGAGGATGATCAGCCCCGTCTCCTTGTCGAGCTCGTATTTGTTTTTGCTTCCCTTCGGGATCTCCACCACGGCGATGAAGTCCTCCGCCGTTACGCGCGAAGGGGAGAGCGAATGCCAGATGTTTTCCATATCACGGTACCTCTTCGTTTTTATCAAAAGCATTGTATCATAAAACTTCGCGTCCGTAAACCCCGAAAAGCGTTTTTTCTATTGAAAATCCGACCGTTTTCGTCTATAATTTGTAAAAACACAAAGAAGAGGGGACGATGCTGATGAAAAAAGCAAGATGGATCTGGTACCGGGGCGATTTTGAGATTTATCACCATATGCTGCTCTCCTGCCGCCGGCAGGAATACGGCTGCGACTACCCGTGTCAGTGGCATATCTCCCGCCCGGAGGTCAGCGCCTCGTTTATCAGGGATTTCACCGCGGAAAAGGACGGCGCCGTACGCGTCGTGACGCGCTCGAAGGGGATGGTCCGCTTCGGCGGAAAGCTGCATCCGGTCAATACGGAGCTCCGCGTTCCCGCCGGGGAGCACCGCATCGTCGTGGAGCTTTACGATATCGAAAAATTCCCGTCGTTCTTCATCGACAGCGACGTTCTCGTGACGGACGAGACGTGGACCGCCGAATGCTTCGACCGCGCGCCGGTCCCCGTGGGCTGGAAGCCCGGATTTTTCAGCGCGGAGGACGACCCTTCGGTGTTTCCGTTCGCTTATGAGGATATCAAGCCCGCGTCGGCGGAAAAAATCCCCGGCGGGATCCTGTATGATTTCGGAAAGGAGACCTTCGGTCCGGTCACGGTCTCGATCCCCGCGGGGGAGTCCGCCGCGCTGATCTACGGCGAGAGCCGCGAAGAGGCGACCGAGCCCGAAAACGCGCTCGTGCGCGAAACGCTGACTTCCTCGGACGCTCCCGTGCGTCCCGCGCGCGCGTTCCGGTATATCTTCGTGATGTCCGAAAACGCGGAGAAGGTCGGTATTTCGGCTCGGTACGAATATCTGCCGATCGAGGATAAGGCTTCGTTTTCCTGCGACAGGGAGCTTGTCAACCGCGTCTGGGACCTCTGTTCCTATACGTTCCGTCTGAATTCCCGCGAGTTTTTCCTCGACGGGATCAAGCGCGACCGCTGGGTCTGGTCGGGCGACGCGTATCAGTCCTATATGATCGCCCGGTATCTCCATCACGACCCGTCGGTGACAGAGCGCACGATCGTTTCCCTGCTCGGCAAGCCGCCGTACCGGACGCATATCAACACGATCAACGATTATTCGGCGTATCTCATCATCTCGGTGTGGGAGCATTATTTCGCGACCGGCGATGAGGCGTTTCTGCGCTCGGTATGGGACCGCGTGAAGGAGCTGTACCGGTTTATCGTCTCGCGCCTCGACGAAAACGGATTTGTCGTCCGCCGTCCCGGAGACTGGATCTTCATCGACTGGGGCGTGCTCGATAAGGACGGTCCCCACTGCGCGGAGCAGATCCTTCTTTGGCAGGTTTACCGCAGCATGGCGCGGCTTGCGGGAGTCCTCGGCGAGGAAGACGATTATTCCGTGCGCGCGGATGCGCTGTTCGGAAAAATCCACGCGTTTTTCTGGGACCGGGAAAAGGGCGCGTATATCGATACCTTCGCCTCGGGGAAAAGATTCGTGTCGCGGCAGACGAACGTATTCGCGATCCTGTTCGATTTCGCAGAAGGCTTGCAGAAGGACCGCGTGATCGAAAACGCGATCCTGAACCCCGACCTGCCGCAGATCACCACGCCCTATTTCAAGCTCTATGAGCTTCTTGCGCTTTGCAGGATCGGCAGGCTTGAAACGGCGCAGGACTATATCGAGTCCTACTGGGGCGGGATGCTGAGAGAGGGCGCGACCTCGGTCTGGGAGGCGTACGATCCGACGCAGCGCGGCGCGGAGCATTTCGCCATGTACGGCTCCGCCTTCGGCAAGTCGCTCTGCCACGCCTGGGGCAGCGGGCCGATTTTGCTGCTGAGCCGGTACTGCGCGGGCGTTTACCCCACGAGCGTCGGCGGGGAGACCTTCAACGTGGAGCCGGATCCCGGAAGGTATCACGCCTTCGACGCGACGATCCCGATCGGTTCCGGGACGGTCAGGGTAAAATATTCCGCGCCGACGGTCACCGTGGAGACCGACGTCCCCGGCGGCACGTTCGTGTGCGGCGACGCAGAGACTCCCCTCGAGCCCGGGCGGTCTTATCGGTTTGAAATTCGTTAATTACGATTTAGTTGCTGGTTGCTCGTTGCTGGTTGCTCGCTTATGAATCCGGCATAGATTGCAACGGAATAAATAATATTCTTGATACAGTAAAAAATTAAACGAATTAAAGGTACATTCAGCATAGTTGTTCTATTGTTTTGGTCTGTTTTAAAATGATCCGTTATTTATTATTTAACCGACATCGGCTCTCCCGCTATCGGTTATCAGCCAGCAACGAGCAACCAGCAACGAGCGACAATATCTCGACAAATCAGTATGATCACCCCCGAAAGGAGAATACAATATGTTCAAACCCTACACCGATTACGCGATCGAAAAAACGATGGAGCTTCTGGCGATCGACAGCCCGACGGGCTATACCGATCAGGCGGCGGCATGGCTGAAAAATGAATTCGAGGCGCTGGGGTATCCCGCGTTCCTCACGAACAAGGGCGGCGTCGCGGCGACGCTCGGCGGGCGCGATCAGGAAAATGCGCTTCTCATCGAGGCGCATATCGACACCCTCGGCGGCATGGTGCGCCACATCAAGGACAACGGCAGACTGACCCTTGTGCCGCTGGGCGGGCTGCGCGCCAACAGTATCGAGAGCGAGAACTGCTGCATCATCACCCGCAGAAACGGCAGCTACGAGGGCACGTTCGCTCTGGTCAATCCCTCGATCCACGTCAACGGGGAATTCGCCGACACGAAGCGGGATTTCGACGCCTGCGAACTCACGGTCGACGAGGACGTGAAAACGGCGGAGGACGTGAGAAAGCTCGGCATCTCTGCGGGCGATATCGTCTGCTTCGAGACCCGCGCCCGCGTGACGAAGTCGGGCTATATCAAGAGTCGTTTCCTCGACGATAAGCTGAGCGTCGGCATCATTCTCGCTTTTGCGAAATATCTGAAAGAGCAGGATATCGTTCCCGAACAGAATATTTACGTGCATATCACGGTCTTCGAGGAGGTCGGGCACGGCGCGTCTGCGGTGCCGTCGGCGTTTCGGAATATCACGGACGTGCTGGCGGTCGACATGGGCTGCGTCGGCGAGAAGCTGACCTGCACAGAGCGTCAGGTTTCGATCTGCGCGAAGGACCGCTCGGGGCCCTATTCCTATCCGATGGTGCAGCGCCTGATCGCCGCGGCGGAGAAGAACGGCGCGGACTTTGCGGTGGATATCTATCCGCATTAC
>JAFRTA010000132.1 GCA_017427315.1 Clostridia bacterium | reverse complement strand
GGTCGGCGAGGTGATGTAATACGGCATGCCGCCCTCCGGCCGGGGAAACTCCGCCGACAGCGAAACCGCTTTCGGGATTTTCACGCCGTAAATCTGCCGGTCGCTGACGGAAAGGGAAAACTCCGTCGTGCAGGCGCGTTTGACGCCGAAATATACCGTAAACAGCCTGACGCTGTCCTGCTGACAAACGCCGGGGAACGCGACGGAATACCCGACGGTATTGCCCACCGCGTCCACCGCGGCGGAGCCGCCGTTATTGCCGGGCTCGCCTTTGATAAAACGCAAATCGTCGCCGGTCCAGCTCAACGAAAAGGCGCCCGCCGCCATGCCGGAGCAATTATCGAGCCACACTGCGATTTCGGCGATGCAGCTCTCGGCCGGATTGTATTCGCATTCGATCCGCAGCGCCGGAGCCGCCACCGCCGAGGCGGAGAGCGGAAGAACGCCGAGAATGAGGATGAGCGCAAGAAAGAAGGAAAATGTTTTTTTCATAGCTTTTTTGTTGTTGTAAATTCTGATTTGTCGGGCTGATGCCCTGCGCGGATATCGGGGATCGGGGATCGGATATCGTGCCGAAACCGCGGCTCAAATCATAAAATTAACGTTGCGAATACGATAGAAGTTATTCATATATTGCACAAGCACGATTCACGAGATCCGATACCCGATATCCGAAATACTGATTTGCGGGCTGCGCAGCAGCCCGACAAATCAGTATTTACCTCTTCGGCTTGATGTTTTTCTGATAGTAATCATACGTCACGCTCGGCTTGTCGGAGAGGACCTTCGCCGTGTTGACGTAGGCGATAAAGAGCGTATGCGTGCTCAGCTCGCGCATGCTCGTGACCTCGCAGTTGAGCACGGCGTTCGCGTACTTGTTCAGATAGATCACGCCGTCATAGGTACGCTCATAGTCTTCAAAATCCGCAAGCTTGTCGACGTCTCTGCCGCTCCGGAAGCCGAAACGGGTGAAGATCTCAAAGGGCGCGTCCTCGCTCAAAACGGAAACGTTGAAGCACTGCGTTTTTTTGATCATATCGCGGGTATAGTTCGCCTTGCCGACGGCGACGGTGACCACATTCGGTGCGCTCGTCACCTGCGACACGGTGTTGACGATACAGCCGTTGTCCTTTTCGCCGTCCTTCGCGGTCAGAACGAACAGCCCGTAGGTCAGGTTCATCATCGGATTCGATGCCATGTTGATCTCTCCTCTGTAAAGTGTTGCGCGTTGCGTTTTGCGGTCGACGGTCTTTCGTCTTTAGTCTTTGGTCTCGGGCCTCGGGTCTCGGGCCTCGGGACTTCTTTACTTCTTTACGACGATATTGACCAGCTTGCCCTTCACGTACAGCTCCTTGACGACGGGCTTGCCGGCGATCTCGTTCGCCACGGCGGGCTCCGCCTTTGCCGCCGCGATCGCGTCGGCCGCTTCGATCTCGGCGTCGACGTTGATGCGCGCGCGGATCTTCCCGTTCACCTGCACGGCGATCTCCACGACGCTCTCTTTGCATTTCGCCTCGTCGTATTCGGGCCACTTCGCGCCGGTGACCGCGCCGCCGAAGCCCATTCTCTCCCAAAGCTCTTCCGTAACGTGGGGAGCGAAGGGGTTAAGCAGCAGCGTGAAGACGCGCAGCTCCTCTTTCGTGACGCTGCCGGTCTCGTAGATCTCGTTCAGCAGGCTCATCAGCGCGGCGATGGCGGTGTTCGCCTTCAGCGCGTCGATATCCAGCGTGACTTTTTTGATCGTTTTATGGAACGAAGCTTCGAGCTGCGGACGGATCGCGCCGTCGACGGCGATCTCCTGCAGGTTCCAGAAGCGGTCGGCAAAGCGCTTGCAGCCCTTGATCGAGGAGGTGTTCCACGGCGCGGCTTTTTCAAAGTCGCCGATGAACATCTCGTAAAGGCGCATCGTGTCCGCGCCGTATTCGTTGACGATATCGTCGGGATTGACCACGTTGCCGCGGGACTTGCTCATCTTCTGCCCGTCCTCGCCGAGGATCATGCCGTGGCTCGTGCGCTTGGCGTAGGGCTCCTTCGTGGGCACGACGCCGATATCGTAAAGGAATTTATGCCAGAAGCGGCTGTACAGCAGATGCAGCGTGGTATGCTCCATGCCGCCGTTGTACCAGTCGACCGGCGTCCAGTATTCGAGCGCCTCTTTGGAAGCGAGCGCCTCGTCGTTGTGCGGGTCGCAGTACCGCAGGAAGTACCAGGACGAGCCCGCCCACTGGGGCATGGTGTCGGTCTCTCTCTGCGCCCTGCCGCCGCAGCGCGGGCAGGTCGTCTCGACCCAGTCGGTCAGCTTCGCCAGCGGCGACTCGCCGTTGTCCGTCGGCTCGTAGGATTCGACGTTCGGCAGGCGCAGGGGCAGCTCGCTTTCGGCCAGCGGCACGTAGCCGCACTTCGGGCAGATCACGATCGGGATCGGCTCGCCCCAGTATCTCTGGCGCGAGAAGACCCAGTCGCGCAGCTTGAAGTTGACCTTCGCGTGGCCTTTGCCTTCTTTTTCGAGCCATTCGGTAATGGCTTTCTTCGCTTCCTCGACGGAAAGCCCGGTCAGGAAGCCGGAATTCACCATCACGCCCGTGGCGCAGTCGGTGAACGCCTCTTTCTCGATATCGCCGCCCTTGACGACCTCGACCATCGGGACGCCGAATTTCTTCGCAAATTCCCAGTCGCGGGTGTCGTGCGCGGGCACCGCCATGATCGCGCCGGTGCCGTAG
>JAFRTA010000131.1 GCA_017427315.1 Clostridia bacterium | reverse complement strand
TTCCCCGTACGGTTCGAGAGAAGCCGCGCTTGCGTCTGAATTCATCGATCTGGGCGAAGTCTGTTCCGACAGTTTCTGTCTGTTTATCTCCGGCATAGTCTCTATGGCGTTTCTTTTGCTGGAATTCAGGGGCAGCATCGCCGTTTTCAAGCTGGCGCGGGGAAAGACAAGGCTCAAAGTTTTTTTCTCCGCAACGATCGTATGCTGCGGCGCCGCGGCGCTTCTTCGCGTCTCGGATTACTTTGCTTATTTTTTGATCGGTCATGCTTTCTGCCCGGAAGAAATGGAATATTTTCTCAGTTTTTCGGATTTCCTCCCGTTCGGCGCGCTCGTCTCCGTTCTCGGGACCGTCGCGTTCAACTGCGCCGTGACCGCCGTCGGAATGTGTGTTTTCCGAAGGCACGCGTTCCCGGTGATCGCCGGTTTTCTGATCGCGGCAACTCTTCTGTTCTATGTCGCCGTCCCTGCGAATACGATCCGAGTCCGTCTCGAAGAACCGGAGCTGACGGAGGTTTATACGGGTGACAGAAACGGAATGCCCATGCCGATCTTCTCTGACAGTGATTTCGAAACAGCGGAGAATCCGGAATACGTCGGCGGGGTGAAACGCGCGTTTTTGACCGCTGTATTCGACTGCTTTTCCTGGACGCAGGACTATCAGTTTTCTTATTACGAAAACGCAGACCCGCCGCGACGGTGGACGTTTCCGCTGTACAGTGCGGCGTGGATCCTGATCTTCAGCCTTTCCGGCGCGGCGGTGTTCCGGCGCAGGGATCTTCTGTGATCGGTTTTTCTCACTGTGGGACTGCCGATCTTTCTCACTGCGGGGCTGCCGGTCTTCCGCAAAAAAGAATTCGACTGAAGGTGATATCAATGGCAAAACTCCTTCGCGCCGATCTCCGGCGGTATTTCTCAACAGTATATTTTTATGTTTCCGCTGCCGCGGTCGTCGGTCTGACTGTTTTCAACCATATACAGAATATCGGATATCTCCGGTCCGTCCGCTCCGAATACGGTCCGACGGGCTTCCCTTTGTCTCTCGGAAACTATGCGTTGTTCGGAACGGTTCTTCCCGTTGACGCGGTCTTTTCCATCTTCTGCACCGCGATATTTCTCCTGCGGGAGCTTAACGGGATCGCCGCGATCTTCAAGCTGACCCGAGGGGCGGCAAGACGCGACGTGTATATTTCCGCCGCGTCGGCGTGCTGCTGCGGCGCGGTCGTCTTCCGGCTCGTGAGCATCCTCACGGAGTCGCTGCTGCTCGTGCTGACCGAACCGGGAATCGGGCTGCTGTATTTTTCCGAGACGGGGGACTGCCTGCTCTCGCTTTTCTGTACGATAACCTCCGCCGCGGCGTTTACGGCTGCCGCCGTGTTTCTGTTTTTCTCTCTGCCCCGGGTCAATATCTACCTGTTGATCATCAGCCTGTTATTTGCCTGCCTGCTTTATTATCAGTCCGCGAACCGGGTCGTCGACGCTTTGAACGAGCCGGAATACGTCGCGGCGACGGAGCTCGACGGCGAAGCGGATCCGGAGCTGCTGACGAAAAACCCGGAATACGTCGCCGGGCTTCGCAGGATCGCCTTCATCCTGTTCGCGGACGCGGTCCCGCTCGGACAGGATCTGCAGTTCGCCAAGGAACCCGTCCATCCGCCGGAGCGCGCCGCTGTCTTTCCGTTCTTCAACGCCGCGACGATCGTTCTGTTTCCCGCCGCGGGGATATTCCTTTTCAAACGGCTGGATTTTCATTGATCGGAGGCTGCTCTGTATGCCGGGTATCGTTTTTATTCTCATCATTCTGTTTCCGGCAGCGTTCTGCGCGGCGCTCGCGGTACGGCTTGTTCTGCTGCGCCGTTCTCTGCGGGAGCTGGCGGACGGCGTCGGAGACCGCCTGAAGGGCAGCTCCGGCGCGTCTCTGAGCGTGTCGAGTCGGGACAAAGCTATGCTGGAACTGACGCGAACGCTTGACGCGGAGCTGGAAACGCTTTCCGCGCAGCGGGCGCGGTACGTCGCCGGGGACGCGGAGGTGAAAAACGCGGTCACGAACATCTCCCACGACCTGCGCACGCCGCTGACGGCGATTTCCGGCTACGCGGAGCTCATAAAAAAAGAGCCGCTTACCGAGCGGCAGGCGGCGTATCTCGATCGGATCGGGGAGCGAACGCGGGCAATGACCGCGCTGACCGAGGAGCTGTTCCGTTATTCCCTCGTGCTTTCGGACGGAGAAACGCATGAGGCGGTCCCCGTCGATCTCTGCGCGGCGCTCGAGGGATGTCTGGCGGACCATTACGAACGGCTGAAACAGAAAGGGATCGAGCCGGTCGTCGCGCTGCCGAAAAAACCGGTGATCCGCGAGATGGACCCGGATGCGCCGGGAAGGATCTTCGGCAATATCCTGAACAATGCGGTAAAATACAGCGCGGGAGACCTGCGCGTCACCCTGACCGAAGACGGCGAGGCGACCTTCGCCAACGCCGCGCCGGACCTCACGCCTGTACAGGCTGCGAGGCTCTTCGACCGGTTCTATACCGTCGGGACCGGCAGGAATTCCACGGGGCTCGGGCTGTCGATCGCGAAGACGCTGACCGAACGCGCCGGAGGGGAGATATCCGCTGAGGTGAGAGACGGGGTTTTGGAAGTGAGGGTCAAGTTCTGATTTGTCGCTGCGAAGCAGCAAACAAATCAGAATTCAGGGATAAGGGAGCAGGAAGAAGGGCATAAACTAAGACGCAGAGCGTATTATTTGCGTTCTCTTATCGCTTCTCCCTCATCCCTTCTCCTTTGGCAAAAACTGATTTATCGCTAAGCGATAAATCAGTTTTTGCCAAAGGAAGCCTGCCGTCCGGCAGGCTTCCTTTGATTCAGCAGATATTCGTCGCTACGATGTCGACCCCGGTGCCGAGGATGTTCTCGATCACCGTGTCGCCGATCTTTACCGGCGCTTTGACCGTCGCTTTGTTGATCTCCTTCATGCATTCGAACAGCATGCCCTTCGGCACGGGCGAAGCGGATTTTACGGGCACCACAGGGTGCGCGCCGCCGATCACCTTCACCGTCGAGGTCAGCGAGCGGGTGGGGTTCGTGACCTCGGTCATCGCGTAGGTCTCGCCGCGCTTGCAGGTGTTGCCCGTGACGGAAACAAACTTGCCGTCCTCGCCGATCTCCACGCTCATGTAGCAGCCTCTCGGGCAGGCGATGCAGATCATATCCTTTTTCATTTCTTACACCTCCACGCGGACGGTCACGCTGCTGTCCGCCGTCAGACCTTCGAGCACGTCCGCCGGAACCGTGACGCATTCCATTTCGCCGGGGGCGAGCTTGATTTTTTTCTTCGATGAAATCACCTTTCCGTCGGCTTCGAGCACGACCTTCGCGTTCGGATAGACCGCGCCGACGCGGAAATACAGGTCGATCGGCTTTTTGCTGTTGACGTTGATCTTCTGCGGCACGATATAACGCACGCCGAAGCCCTTCGTCGTCTCGATATACTGCGCGTCGTCGAATTTGCCGCCGTTCAGGATGTATTCCGCCGCGCCCTCGCCCGCGATCTGCGCCTCAAGCGTCACAAAGTCCACAAGGTCGTGCACCTGCAGCACGTTGCCGCAGGCAAACACGCCGGAATGCGCGGTCTCGCGCTTTTCGTTGACGGTCGCGCCGCGTGTTACGGGATCCAACGGGATGCCCGCGCCGCTCGTGAGTTCGTTCTCGGGGATCAGACCCACCGAGAGCATCAGCGTGTCGCACTCGACGTACTGCTCGGTGCCCGGGATCGGGTTCATTTTCTCGTCGACCTTCGCGATCGTCACGCCCTCGAGACGGTCCTTGCCGTGTGTGGCGACGACCGTGGTGCTTAAATACAGCGGGATATCGAAGTCGTTCAGGCACTGTACGATGTTTCGCGTCAGACCGCCGGAGTAGGGCATGATCTCGCAGACCATCTTGACCTCCGCGCCCTCGAGCGTCATGCGGCGCGCCATGATGAGACCGATGTCGCCGGAGCCGAGGATCACGATCTTTTTGCCGGGCAAATAGCCGTCGATATTGACGTATTTCTGCGCCGTGCCCGCGGTCATCACGCCCGCGGGTCTGGTGCCGGTCAGCGCGGGAAGCGCGCCTCTGGGACGCTCGCGGCAGCCCATGGCGAGCACGACCGCTGTCGCCTTGATCTGCAGCAGACCGTCGTTCTTGTTGACCGCCGTGACGATCTTATCCTCGGAAACGTCGAGGACCATCGTATCGGTCTTGACCTCGACGGTGCTTTTTTCGACGAGCTCGATAAACCTGCCCGCGTATTCGGGACCGGAGAGCTCTTCCTTGAAATACTGAAGACCGAAGCCGGTGTGGATGCACTGCTCGAGGATGCCGCCGAGCGATTCGGCGCGCTCGAGAATGACGATCTTCTTTACGCCGCATTCCTCCGCCTTCAGCGCCGCCGCCATACCCGCGGGACCGCCGCCGACGACGACGAGATCATAATTCAACATATCGCGCACCTCCTTACTTCGTCTTATCGTAGAGGATCACGGATCCGCCGCCGAATTTCGTGATTCCGTTCAGTTCTTTGCCGAGCTCTTTTGCGAGGATCTCCACGACCTTTGAGCCGCAGAAGCCGCCCTGGCATCTGCCCATGCCCGCGCGGGTGCGTCGCTTCACGCCGTCCACGTCGCGTGCGCCGCCCGGGGCGCGGATCGCGTCGCGGATCTCGCCCTCGGTGATCGTTTCGCAGCGGCAGACGATCCTGCCGTAGGCGGGGTCTTTTTTCACGAGCTCGGCGCGTTCCTCCGCGCTCATGTGGCGGAAGCGCACCGGCGCCTCGCGAAGGGGAGAGAAGTCCGGATTCTTTTCCGGCTCGCCGCCCATCGCCTCGAACAGGCGCTCCGCGGTATATTCCGCGATCGCGGGCGCACTGGAAAGACCGGGGGACTCGATGCCCGCCGCGTGGATCAGGCGCGGGTTCGCCTTGCTCTGCCCGATGATGAAGTCGTCGCTTTTGTCGTGCGCGCGAAGACCGGTGAACGAGGTGATCGCGTCGCGGACGGAAACGCAGGGCACGCTCTTTGAAGAGAGTGCGCGGACAAGCGCAAGACCCTCCTGCGTGGTCGACAGGTCCTCGCGGTCGTCGATATCGACGGCGGTGGGACCGATCAGCAGGTTTTCGTCCACGGTCGGGGTGACCACGACGCCCTTGCCCATCGGGTTCGGGCACTGGAAGATCGTGTGGCTCACGGTGCCGCCGACGGAACGGTCGAGAATATAGTATTCGCCTGCGCGCATAACAAGATTGACGGAATCGTCGCCGAGCATGCGCGCGATGATATCGGCAAAGCATCCGGCTGCGTTGACGATGTATTTTGCGTGAACGTCGCCCGCTGCGGTGTGCAGAACGAATTCGTCGCCGGTATCGTCGATGCTTTCGACGCCGGCGTTGCGCATCAGCTCCACGCCGTTCTCGATCG
>JAFRTA010000130.1 GCA_017427315.1 Clostridia bacterium | reverse complement strand
TCTCCCGAAAGAAGACGTTTCTTGACCTCGTCCTTGCTCTTTTTCGTCATGGAGCCGGAGAGGGCGGCCACTTTGATGTCCGTGCCGTCGAAGAAATTCAGGAAGGTGCGGAAATGCTGCCCCGCGAGCACCTCGGTGGGCGCCATCATCGCAGCCTGATACCCGCTTTTCACGCAGGAATACACGACCGAGGCGGCGACGGCGGTCTTGCCGGAGCCCACGTCGCCCTGCAGAAGACGGCGCATGACCGCGCCGGAGGACAGGTCGGACATGATCTCCCGCACCGCGCGGCTCTGCGCCCCCGTCATGCGGAAGGGAAGCAGCGACGCGAACGCGGCGGAGTGGTCCGCGACCTGCACGCCGCCGTCATTCGAGGGACGGGACGCGAGCATGCCGAGCTCCAGCAGCAGCAGCTCCTCAAAGGCGAGCCTGCGCCGCGCCGCGGCGATCTGGGCCTCGGTTTTCGGGAAGTGGATCTTCTCCAGCGCCTCGCGCAAAGGAAGAAGGCGGTATTTTCTGATGATATTTTCGGGGACCGGGTCGGTCAGCTCCCCGACGCCGTCGAGCGCAGCGCGGATCACCTTCGCGATCGCGCGGCTGTTCAGGCTCTCGGTCTGACGGTAGATCGGGTGCAGCCCCGTTCCCTCGTCCGATACGGGCTGGAACTGCGGCGAGACCATCTGCAGCCCGCCGCCGTAGGGATCGGGCTCCGGCTTGCCGAAAAACAGATATTCCTCCCCCTGCTTGAGCTTGTCCGCAACGTATTTGTTGTTAAAAAAAACGATATCGAGATACGCGCCTTCGTCGACGAGCGCGGTCTTCACGAGGATGCGGTTCCCCGCGATGCGCCGCGTCTCGGGCGGATAGGCGAGCACGCCGCGCACGCAGCAGACGACGCCCGCGGGCGCGTCCGAAGGGGAATACACGCGGCTCCAGTCTTCATATGCTCGGGGATAATAACGTAAAGCGTCGCCGACCGTTCCGATCCCCAACCGGCGGAACAGCCGCGCACGCGAGGCGCCGACGCCCTTGACATATTGTATATCCGAATAAAAATCCATAGTTTCATCATCCGACTTTTCCGTACGCCGGAAAAGCCGCAAACAAAAATCACTCGACCGAAATCAGATAATGATACACCGGCTGTCCTCCGCAGACCGCCAAGACCTCCGCGCCGTCGAATTTTTCGGCGATGCGGCCGACGAGCTGCTGCGCTTTTTCCTCGGTGACGCTGTCGCCGTAGTAGACGGTGATCATTTCGGTGGAACGCTTCGCGGCCTTGCGCACCGCGCGGAACGCGGCGTCGTTGGGGTCGTCCTCGACCGCCGCCATTTTGCCGTCCTCCATGCCCATGCACTGCCCTTTTTTGATATTGAAGCCGCCGACGAAGCTGTCGCGCGCGGCGTAGGTGACCGATACGGTCGTCACCCGCCGGATCGCCTCGTTCATCGCGTCGATATTCGCCTGCAGCGGCGCGTCTTCGTCAAAGGAGAGCATCGCAGCGACGCCCTGCGGCACCGTGAGCGTTTCAATGATGATGATTTCGCGGTCGTCCGCGAGGCGCGCCGCCTGCTGCGCCGCGAGCACAATGTTTTTATTGTTCGGCAGCACGAACACCGTGCGCGCCGGCGTCGCGAAGACCGCAGTGAGGATATCCTCGGTGCTCGGGTTCATCGTCTGCCCGCCGCTGACCACGCGGTCCGCGCCGAGCTGGGCGAACAGGCTGTCGAAGCCCTCGCCCGCAGCGACCGAAACGAAGCCGTATTCCTTTTCCGGCGCGACGCGGACGGGTTCCTCGCGCTGTTTTTCCGCCGGCGCGTCGCCGACGCCCCACGCGGCGTGGCGGTGCTGCTGCCGCATATTCTCGATCTTGACCGTCAGCAGCTCGCCGTAGGCAAGCCCGCGGGTGACGACCTCGCCGGGCGCGTTGGTATGCACGTGGATTTTGATAATCTCGCCGTCGTCGACGCAGACGACGCAGTCGCCCGCGGAAACGAGGAATTCCCGCAGCGCGTCGACGTTCTGAGCGCAGCCGGGTCCGCGTTTGACGATGAATTCGGTACAGTAGGCGAAGCGGATCGACTCGACGCCGTCGACTTCCCCCGCAAACGCGGGGACCGGCGCGGCCTCCGCCGTCTCGGGCTCAGCGCGTTCGACGACCGTTCCCTCCGCAAACACGGAGAGCATGCCGAGGAAGATATAGCAGAGCCCCTGCCCGCCCGCGTCGACGACGCGCGCTTTTTTCAGGATATGCAGCAGCTCCGGCGTTCTCTGCAGCGCCTCGGTCGCCGCGCGATAGGCGTATTCAAACGTCTCCGCGGGGTCCGTTTCCTCGCGGCAGTGCTCCCGCGCCGCGGCGGCGGCTTCTTTGACGACGGTGAGGATCGTGCCCTCCATGGGGTTCTGCACCGCCTTATACGCCTTGACCGCGCCGAGGTCGAGCGCCGCCGCCAGGATCGCGCCGTTCGCCGCGTCGCAGCCGTTGAGTCCGTCCGCCATGCCGCGGAAGATCAGCGAAAGGATCACGCCGGAATTTCCGCGCGCGCCGCGCAGCATCGCAGACGCAGCGATATCGGCGACCTCCCCCGCGGAAATATCGTCGGGCAGAGAAGCGACCGCGCTGCGCGCCGCCGCCATCGTCATGCTCATATTGGTCCCCGTATCGCCGTCGGGCACGGGAAACACGTTGAGCACGTTGACCGCTTCTTTGAAATTTGCAATGGAATTCGCGGCGGAAATCATTCCGTCCCGGAACATCGCGCCGGTAATCATAAGGACCGCTTCCTTTTTCCGTTTCGTAAAACATAATGATACGCATACCATTATACTCCATGAAAACGGATAAAACAAGAGCAAAAAAACAGATTGCATTCTTTTGGGCAAACAGATATAATAATGATGGGCGAATCGCCGCCGCAAACTGCAGAGAAGCAGAAAAAGCGCCCGCACCGCGTGAACGGCGCTTTGCCGGAGAAAGGATCTGATTTTATGGCGCAACTGAAAATGTTCCGTCTGAAGGGCACGCCCTTCACCGAGCCGGAGCTGC
Source organism: Clostridia bacterium (assembly GCA_017427315.1). Lineage (GTDB taxonomy): Bacteria > Bacillota > Clostridia > Oscillospirales > Acutalibacteraceae > RGIG2774. The sequence continues at coordinate 5,657 of JAFRTA010000130.1, read as the reverse complement.
CCGAGGGCTACTCCTTTTCCACATACAAAGACGAAAGCGACAAGATGGCGTGGGTGCGCTGCTGTCAAAAGGGGCTCGTGGGCGACGACGCCGACGAGCGGACCTTCGACGACCGCATCACGGACCACGACGATATCAACCTTGAGACGGACGTGATCTTTCTCGACCACGGCGGCGAGCACGTCGGCACGATCACCGCGATCAGACACCCGCGGGAGAACGTGGGCGAGATCCACATGGTCGGCATCCGCGAGGATTACCGGGGCAAAGGCCTCGGCAAAATCTTAAATGCCGCCGGGATAAAGAAGCTCATCGCGGACGACGTGGATTATATGGAGCTGACCACCGACGAGTGGCGGCGCGGCGCGGTCAAGAGCTATCTCAGCGCGGGCTTCCTGCCCGTGGAGTACGATACGGGGATGAAAGAGCGCTGGGAAGCGGTGCTGACGAGCCATTCGATCCCGGGGCCGGTCCGCATGATCCGGGAGGATCTGTCGACCTTCTGCGAGCTTTATGCGAAGCCGAAGACGAAGATCGGCGTCGTCGGCGCGGGCCGCGGCAGGACCATGATGGACTACTGCCTGCACGCGCAGAACGCGGAGCTGGTCGCGGTCTGCGACAATCACCTGCCGACGCTGGAAAAGGCGAAAAAGGATTTCGGAGACGGGAGCATCGCTTTTTACGAGAATTACGATGAGTTTCTGAAGCACGACATGGACGCGGTGGTGCTGGCGAATTACGCCAACGAACACGCGCCCTTCGCGGTCAAAGCGCTGCGGGCCGGCAAGCATGTGTTGAGCGAGCTTCTGCCCGCGCAGACGATGAAGGAGTGCGTCGAGCTGATCGAAACGGTCGAGGAAACGGGACTTCTTTACGCCTACGCGGAAAACTGCTGCTTCATGCCCGCGCCGAAAAAGATGAAAGAGCTTTACGCGAAGGGCGTGATCGGCGATTTCGAATACGGCGAGGGAGAATACATGCACAACTGCGAGTCGGGCTGGCACTTCCACACCCGCGGATTGCCCGACCACTGGCGCAACACGATGAGCGCATTCTATTACTGCACCCACGCCACAGGGCCGTTGTTCCATATCACGGGGCTGCGCCCGGTCAGGGTCGTCGGCGTCGAGCTGCCCCACAACGCCCGGATGCAGCGCATGGGCGCGAAAGCGGGCTTCGCGGGCGCGGAGATCATCACGCTCGAGAACGGCGCGGCGGTCAAGTGCATCCAGGGCGTGGGGCCCGCGCGGGACTCCCGCTGGTTCTCGCTCTACGGCTCGAAAGGCCGTATGGAGTGCGCCCGAGAGGACGCGGACGCCGGCGACGTGAGCACGCTGTATCTCAGCGCGGACAAATTCGAGGGCGAGAACAGCGAAGCCAAAGCCGTGATCGTCGACACCGCCGACCGGCTCACCGCGCAGGCGGAAAAATACCCCCACGGCGGGTCCGATTATTACGTGATGTTCAACTTCGTCAGCCGCATCCGCGGCGACGGGAGCGCGGATATCATCGACGTATACGAGGCGATGGATATGTTCCTGCCGGGCCTGTTCGCCTACCGTTCCGTGCTGCGCGGCGGCGTTCCCGTGGAGATCCCCGACCTGCGGGACAAAGATGAACGCGAAAAATGGCGGAACGACACCGAGTGCACCGACCCGAAGGCCGCTGGAGATATGCTCACGCCGAGTTATTCCGAAGGCGATCCCGAGATCCCGGACGAGGTGTACGCCGCGCTGCAAAAGAAGCTCGCGGATGCGCAAGAGGAATAAGACCGAAGACAAAAGACGGGAAGCCGCAGGCGGCGCTGTCCGCGCCGGACGGCCGCCGACGCCCCACGGGAGAATACAAATGAATCTTAACGTAAAAAGGCTCACCGACGCGGAAGCGGCGGAGAATCCGTTTTTCAAAGCAGTGCTCGACGAGGAAGCGCCGATGTACGACGCCGCGATCATTAGCGGGGACGGGATCCTCGAATGGAAATACCCGGACTGCAACTCGATCAACAACAGCCATTCCGTCACGAAGTTTTTCATTGCGGCGGCGGTCGGCAGGCTGCGGGACGAGGGAAGGCTCGATATCGACGCGCCGGTGACCTCGTTTTTTCCGCCGGAGCTCCTTCCCGCGGACATGGAACCGCGCTGGCGGAACGTGACCGTGCGCAATACCCTGCGGCATATGACGGGGCTCGGCGACGGAAGCATCCGTTACGGCGTGGACGAGGACGATTCCAACACGATGATCGGCGACGATTTTCTCTCCGAAGTATTCCGCACGCCCATCCCCCACGCGCCGGAGACGTACCGAAGATACTCCGACGCGGCGTATTATCTGCTCTCGCGCATCATCGCAGCGGCGAGCGGCGTGACTGCGGACAAGTATCTCAATGAAAGCTTTTTCAAGCCCCTCGGCTTCGGCCAGTGGGCAATGGTATGCTGCCCGCAGGGGCACCCGATCGGCGGCGGCGGTCTCTTCGCCCGCGCGCGGGATATCGCGAAAATGGGATATCTTTACGCCGTCGGCGGCGAGTGGGACGGCAAACGCCTGATCTCGGAAGCGTGGATCGAAGCGTCGAAGCAAAACGATTTCGCCCTCGGGCAGTTCCGCAATTACGACGTATGGGTCAAGACCGGCGCCCGCGGGCAGATGATCGCCTTTTCACAGAGCAAAAAGACCGCCGTCGCCTGGCACGGCTGCGCGTTCGCGGACGACGAGGGAAAGCGGAACGACAGATTGCTGGAAGCGTTTGCGAAGTATCTTGAATTCTGATTTGTCGGGCTGACGCCCGTAGGGATGAGGGATAAGGAACCTATTATGACTGCGGAACAATTATTCACCGGCACTCCCCTCGCGCCGCTGACGCGGGGGACGCTCGTCGAGGACGAAACCGCCGCGTTCATTTATCCCGACGAAGAAAAACAACTGTTGTACCGGATCGACCGGATCCTTGCCGTAAAATCCTACGGCGGGGAAACGGTCTACGAGCAGGGGAAAGACTACGTTCTGCGCGACGGAAAGCTCGCGCTGACGGAGCATACCCGGATCCCGGTCATGACCCCGGAGCTGTATTATTCCGAAGGCAGTATGCCGATCCTGCGGGTGCGCAAGCCCGACGGGACGGAATCTCCCTGTTATTTTTCCGAGGACGGGACGATCTCACGCTTCCAGGTCCGCGTTACCTATACGCATACCGACGCGTGGGACGGCTTCCGTCAGCCCTGCGCGGGGCGGTTCGGGCGTTTTCTGCATATGCTTGAAGCCGGAAGGGACGCGACCGTGCTGTTTTACGGCGACAGCATCACCTGCGGCGCGAACGCGAGCCTTCTGCAGGATACGCCGCCGTATCAGCCGCCCTATCCGATGCTGCTGACGCGCGCGCTGGCGGAGCTTTACGGATATGCGGTCCGTTTCGCCCCGCCGGAAGCGGAAAAAGCGTACGCGAAGCCCATGCCGGATTATTCCGCCGGGGACCGCGGCGCGCTGACCTACGTCAACACCGCCGTCGGCGGATGGAATTCGCGGGACGGCGTCGACCGGCTCGGCACGCATATCACGCCGCAGGTCGAAAAATACGGCTGCGATTTATTCGTGCTCGCCTTCGGCATGAACGACGGGGACAGCGATCCGCAGGAAACCGCGGACAACTGCGAAAAGATCGTGCGGCATGTGCTTTCCATGCGAAAGGACGCCTCGGTCCTGCTCGTCTCGACCATGCTGCCGAACTCCGACGCGCTCGGCGGCTGGAACGCTTCGCAGCCGGGACAGGAGGCGGCGCTGCTGCGCCTCGCCGAAAAGCTGAACGGCGAGGGGATCCCCTGCGGCGTCGCGCAGATGACCTCGGTAAGCGCGTCCGTATTAACAAAAAAGCGTTTTATTGATTATACGGGGAACAATATCAACCACCCGAACGACTTTTTCTCCCGCGTGTACGCCCAGACGCTGCTGCAGGCGCTGGTCGGGTACGGATCGGAGATCGGGAGATATTAAGACCAAAGACGACAGACCAAAGACCAAAGACTAAAGACCAAAGACTAAATACCAGAGACCAAAGACTTAAGACCAAAGACCGAAGACCGAAGACCAGGTCAGAAGCATTGATTTAAAGTCAAATCTTAAGTCTTCAGTCTTTTATAAACGCAAAACCAACGAACAGGAGCACGCATATGCAAACGTCATACGATATTCAGGAACTGATCAAAAGACCGCCGTTTCTCTGCGCCTGCGGCAGGGAGCACCGCGCCCATCTGAAGGACGCCGTCGTCCGCCCCGGCGCGATCGACGCTTTGAGCGGGTACGCAAAAAAATACGGCGGGACGAAAGCGTATCTGATCGCCGACGAAAACACCTTTGCCGCCGCGGGCGGGAAAGCGGCGCGGAACCTCGAGGAAAACGGGATCCCCTATACCCGCTTCACCTACGGCAAAGAGCGCGTCGAACCGGACGAAAAGGCGATCGGCTCCGCGATCCTGCATTTCGATCACGGCTGCGATATCCTCGTGGCGGTCGGGTCCGGCGTGATCAACGATATCACGAAGATCCTCGCAAAAATGACCGGGCTGCCGTTCATCGTCGTCGCCACCGCGCCGTCCATGGACGGCTACGCTTCCTCCACGTCCTCGGTGATCCGGAACGGGCTCAAGGTCTCGGTGGATTCCGCCTGCCCCGACGTGATCATCGGCGACACGGACGTATTGAAAGAAGCGCCGACGCTCATGCTGCAGGCGGGGCTCGGCGATATGCTGGCGAAATACACCAGCCTCTGCGAGTGGCGCATCGGCAGAGAGGTGACCGGGGAGTATTACTGCGAAGAAGTCGCGAAGATGATCCGCGCGGCGGTGAAAAAATGCGTCGATAACGCCCCGGGCATCCTCACCCGCAGCGAAGCCGCGGTGAACGCGGTGATGGAGGGGCTGATCATCTCCGGCATCGCCGCGGACTGGGCGGGCGTGAGCCGCCCGGTTTCGGGCACCGAGCATTATTTTTCGCATCTCTGGGATATGCGCGCGCTGGAATTCGGCACGCCCTGGTCGCTGCACGGCGTTCAGTGCGGCATCGGCGAGCTGCTGACGATCGGACGTTACGAAACGCTGAAAACGATGCGCCCCGACAAAGAGGAGGCGCACCGTTTCTTCGACGGCTTCGACCGGGAGGCGTGGTTCGGCAAAATACGGGAATATCTCGGCAAAAGCGCGGATGCGATCATCGACGGAGCGAAAAGCTCCGACCGCTACGACCGGGCGAAGCACGCGCGGCGCGTCTGCAATATCTGCGGCCGCTGGGACAGGATCCTGAAGATCATCGGCGAGGAACTCCCCTCTTACGAAGAAATGAAACGCATCCTTGAGATCATCGGCGCCCCGACGAAGCCCTCGGATATCGGCATTCCCGACGAGGAAACCGACCTCGCGTTCCGGATGACAAGGGATATCCGGGATAAGTATATCCTGTCGTCGCTGATGTGGGATATGGGGAAATTCTGATTTATGCGCTGCGCGCATAAATCAGAATTTCGGATATCGGGGATCGGATCTCGTGGATCGTGCTTGTTAATTATATTATTAATTTTTATCATAATCGCAGTGTTGATTCTTTGATTTGAGTCACGGTTTCGGCACGATATCCGATCCCCGATCCCCGATATCCGCGGAGGGCGTCAGCCC
>JAFRTA010000019.1 GCA_017427315.1 Clostridia bacterium | reverse complement strand
CTTGAATATTCAACGGGAGGAAAGAAAAATGAAAAAAATCATCGTAGCGGACGACGAGGAGCTGATCCGCAAGCTGGTATGCGATTTCCTGACCCGCGACGGTTACGAACCGATCCAGGCGAGCGACGGCGACGAGGTGCTCGAGCTGTTCGAGCAGAATCCCGACGTGGAGCTGTTTATTCTCGACATTATGATGCCGAATACCGACGGGTGGGAAACCTGCCGCCGGATCCGCGAAAAAAGCACCGTTCCCGTGATCATGCTCACGGCGAGAAGTCAGGAATTCGACGAACTGATGGGCTTTGAGGTCGGCGCGGACGATTACGTGACGAAGCCGTTCAGCCCCACGGTGCTGATGAAGCGTGTCGCCGCTCTGCTGCGCAGAGAGAGCAGCACGCTTTCGGGCGCGTCCTTCTCACTGGACGGGCTGGAGCTTGACCAGAACGCGCATTCCGTCGTGCTGGACGGCAAGTCGATCCCGCTGACGCTCAAGGAATACAGCATTCTGCTGAAGCTTCTCGCTGCGGTCGACCGCGCGTTCACGCGCGATCAGATCCTCAACGACATCTGGGGATACGATTTCTACGGCGATATCCGCACCGTGGATTCCCACGTGGCGCGGCTTCGCACGAAGCTCGGCGACTGGGGCGCGCGGCATATCAAAACGATCTACGGCACCGGCTATAAGGTAGAGGCGATCGGCAGTGACGACTGATACAATAAAAGAGAAAAAGGGCTCCCCTTCCGCGTCGGGCAAACCCGCGAAGGGGATTCGCATGAGCATATCCACGCGGCTGTTCGCGTGGATCATGCTTGTTTTTACCGCGTTTGTCGCGATCGTCATTATCGTCGATACGACGCTGATGAATTATTTCTTTGCGTTTATCACCGTGCTGAAGATGTATGATATCGACGACATGGTCAATCAGATGTATCTCGGCCCGGAAACGGAGTATCTGGAAACGCTGAATGAGCTTGAATTGAAATTCAATATTTCGGTTGAGATCTTTGATAAAAACGACCGCCTGATCTACTCGACGGATTCTCCGAACGCCGTATACGGGGAGGAAACCGATCAGTCTCTGATCAAGGCTTACGGACGGGAAGCCGACAGCGACGCGAAGTTTTCGACGCCGTCGGGAAGAGAGCGCATCTGGGCGCTGAAGACGTATCAAAGAACGCAGGACGCCGAAAAAGTCGTGTTTTTTGTCGATACAATGGAGCTGGAAAACGGATACCGGCTCAAAACGTATACATCTCTTGCCGCAATTCAGGACGGCGCGACGGTTTCTTTGATCATCGTCGTTCTGACGTCGGTCATACTGATCTTTTTTGCGTTGATCATCGTGAAAAAAATCACGCGCAGGATGACGCGCCCTTTGAACGATATCATCGAAATCACGCACGATATCTCCACGCGGGATTTCTCGAAGCGATGCCCGCCGTCGAATACAATCGAGATCGACACCCTGTCGCAGAGCGTGAACGCGTTGAGCGAATCGCTCAGCGGCGCGATCGAGGAACTGAAAAAGAAAAACGTTCAGTTACAGGCGGATTACGAGAAAGAAAAAGAGCTTGAG
>JAFRTA010000129.1 GCA_017427315.1 Clostridia bacterium | reverse complement strand
ATATCAATAAAGACGATACGATTTGATTTCGGGAATGTATCAAAAAAACACCCGCCTTTTCCGGCGGGTATTTTTGACTGTGTGCGATCACTCCGGTGTTTCGGGGCGGTCGTACCATTCCGTGATGTGCAGGATCAGGCCCTCGTTTCCTTCCGTTCTGTCATAGCGGAACAGCGTGTCGAACAACGCGAGGTTTTCTTCCGGCGGGACCAGTTCCTCCGCATAGGTCGGATCGTCCGACCGCAGAAGGATATAAATATACTCCGGACGGTTTTCCGGGTGGAGCTGCCAATAAAGCAGCGTCCGTTCCGTCGGATCCGCGGGGAGATAGTAGGTCGAATAGATCCCGACGGGAAGATCGAGATAAACATATGCGTATGGGAAAAGCGACGCGGTATAAAACGGCGAGCCGGTGTTTTTCGCGATCTTGTCCAGATCCGCGTCCACGCGGTCATAGAACGCACGGAACGCGCTGAAGCTTCGCACGCCCTTCATCGGCCCCTGCGCAAACGTCTCCGCTGCAAGCTCGGCGCGTTCGATTTTTACGGCCGGTGCAAACAGCCGATAAGCGGCGATCCCAGTTTCTGCCGACAAAAGCGCCGCGAGCAGCACGGCGGCCGTCCGGAAGGACGCTTTGCGGGGCCGCTCTCCGGCTTGCCGCTCCTGCCGAAGCTCGCCGAGCAGATCGGAAAGGAAAACGGCGGCGGAGAAATAAGAGAGCTTCCCGCCGTAGCAGAGCATGATCGAGCTCGTCAGATCCGCGAACAGCGAGCAAACGGTCGCGAACACCCAGAGAGCAAACATCCGGCGGTTCTTTTCCCGGCAGAGCAAATACAGCTCCAACGCATAGAGATGCAGCGGCAGCGCGCTGCATTTCCGGAAATAAAACAGCGCGGTATCCGTGCCGTCCGCCGCGCTGCGGACGGCTGCGTGAATCAGGCAGAACAGCGTCGCCGCGGTCGCCGCGCACAGCAGCCATGGCTTTGCGGAGTCGGTTCCGTCGGCGGACGCGCCGCGTTTTTTCATCCGCAGCGTCCGTACCGCGACGCTCGCCGCGCCGAGCGCCAGCAGGACGAGCCCGGCGGGAGAATAGATCTGCGCCGTCGTGGAAAGCTTTTCGAGAATCGTCTGCGGCAGCGACGACGCGGTCGTATGTTCGCCGTCCATCAGCAGTCCCGGCAGCGACCGGACGATCTCGCCGATCCCGCTCGTAAACGCCAGATACAGCAGAAAGACCGCTGCGCTCAAGCCGACGCCGAGCGAGACCCACCCCAGCGTGCGGAGATCGACGATAAACGCGTAATCGGGCAGAAGCGGCGCGCCTTTTCGTTTTTCGTACAGAACGCGGAAAAGAACGACGAGCGCCCAAAGCGCCCAGATTATTGCGAACGCAGGTTGGCAGAGCACCGTGCAGGCGAAAACGATCCCGGCGGCGGTCAAACGCCGTTCAGACGGTTTGCCGGTCCCGAAAAACAAAAGCATTGCGGTCACGGCGGCGCCGAGCATGGCGGCGTTGTAATAGTTGAGGATCGGCAGCCCGAGCACGGGGCTTGCGCAGAAAAGCCCCGCCGCGATTGCGGCAAAGCGCGTTTTGCCGCGCATCATCCGGTAGAAAAACCAATAAAGCAGCAGCAGAACGGCGCAGTATACGCCGCGCATATACAGAAAAACCCCGTCGTTTCCGCCGGTCACGGCGGTATAGAGCCGATAGGGAAGAATGCCGAAAATATAGGCGGTCTGCTGCGGAAGCCACTCGTCCGTAAACAAGCGCGCGCCGCCGGCAAGCCGCTTTACGAGCGCGGAATACAGCGCTTCGTCGCTGCCGACCCAGAGGTATCTGGATAAAAACAGCATGCCGGCGGCGAGAAACAGAAAAATGACTGCCGCGCCGAGATCGCTTTTGTCAAATCGCAGGTTCGTCTTTTTACTCCCGGTCATATCAATACCATTCCTCGATTTTCACGATCGTCCCGCCGTTTCCTTCCGTCAGACTGCATCTCCCGAGCTTTTCCACAGACGCCATGGTTTCGTCGTATTCACTGAACAGCGCGTAATAAGGCACGTAGATATGCGTCGGACGCTTTTCGGGGTTCAGCTCCCAATAACGGCTGATGCGTTCGGGAATATCCGTATCCACGAAATTCGTCGAATAGGTGCCGATTTGCTGCTCCAGATACAGATAGGTAAAAGGAATGTGGGCGGCGACGTACGCGACGCCGCCGTCGACCGCTTTGTAATCGTCCAGATCGGCGAGGATCGCGTCGTACCAACGCGCCAGATCCGCCGTGGTCCGCACGCCTCGGTAGGGACCTTTTTCGACGGTGACGACGCTCGCGTCGGTCAGATTCCGCGCGTTGATAAAACAGTAATTGCGTGAGAAAAACAGATTGCCCGCCTGACAAGCCAGCAGGAGGACCGCAAGGCCGGCCCCGATCTTCAGGATCGCGGGGGAAACCGCCGCCCCGGCCGTCTGTACGCCCTCCTCCCGGAGCTCCCGCAGCAGCGAGAGCGCATAACAGACCGCGGGAAAATACGCGAGCCGCCCGCCGAAACCGAGCGTAACGTCCGAGACGTAGTCCATACAGAAGGACAGCGCCGCCGCGGCAATCCAAAAGGCAAAAATGCCGGGCTGTTTTTTATCGCTTAATATGTAAAAAACGAGTCCGAAGACGTAGACGGGAATCGCGTTCCCCGCGTACTGTTTGATCGTGAATTCAAAGGGCATCGCGTCGTTTTTGAAATGCGACGCCAACCGCGCGAAGATGACCGCGTAACAGACGAGCAGCAGCGCGAACGCGCAGAACGTCAGCGCAGTCTTGACCGCGGGCGTGTTTTTCTTTTTTTTCAAAACGGCGCAGAGTATGGTAAACAGCGGAAGCGCCGTCATCAGCGGGATGCCGAGCACGGCGGCGCAGTCGGCGAATTTGGCCGCCCACGCCCCGTTCCCGATTGCGGTCATCTCATATTCGCTGTCGGTAAACAGCTCCGGTACCGTTCGGATAATATTCGCGATTCCGCTTGTGCACTGCAGATACAACGCGAACAAAGCCGCGCTGACCGTTATTCCGACCGCCGTCCAGAGCCAGACTCTGCCGTCGATCAGCCTTGCATAAGGACCGAAACGGTTTTTGTTTTTTTTCTTCCCGATTTCCCGGATCAGCACGAGCGCGCAGAAGAGCGGATAGAGCGCCGCGAGACTGATCTCATAGATCACGAGGAAAGAGATCAGCACCCCGATCAGAACAAGCCGGAGCCGGGACAGTTCTCTTTTTTCGAAAAAGAACAGGATCACCAGCGCTGCGACGCCCAACTGCGCCACGTTATAATAATTCAGCGCCGTAAAGCCGAAAAACTGATCCGCGCACAGCAGCGCGGGAGCGATCACCGCGGCGGCGCCGAGGTCGCGCAGCTTCCGGTAAAACCAGCAGAAAGCGGCGAGATCCACGACGACGAACGCGAGACGGGAATACAGGATAATGCCCTCCGTGCCGCCGGTCAGACGCACGAAAGGGCTGTATATGCAATAATAAAAGATTGCCGGGAGCTGCGCCAGATGCCATTCCTGAACGAGAGGGCCGTCTCCGTTCGTCAGCCGAAGCCCGAGCGTCAGATAGTTTGCCTCGTCCGCAATGGCGGCGTCGTTGTAAAACGCTGCGGACAATAAAAAAAAGGCGAGAAAAACAAACGTGACCGCCGCCGCGGCGTCGGTTCGGGAAAACCTGTTTTTCATTGCCGAATTTCGTTCCATTTCCGTTTTCTCCGTTTATCGGAACAGCACCGTATCGATCTGGTATCGCGGACGCTTCTTCGCCTCGCCGAGCGCGCGGTACGCGTAGCCGCAGAGGATCCGCAGCGCGGCGCTCAACATGCAGCCGATCAGCCATACGGAGCAGACGACGCACAGTCCCGTGTGGAACGCGCCGTTTTTCACGCTGAAAACGATCAGACAGACGGCGCTGACGAGAAACAGCGCGGCGTTGAGGAAGACCGTCGCCGTCAGCAGCCACAGCGGAGCGGCGGAATAGGACGTGATCGCGTCGACGGCGAGGCGCACCCGCTTCATCAAGCTGTAACCCGTGGTGCCCGCCGCCCGCACGAACCGTTCGTGCGCGACGACGCCCGTTTTCAATCCGAGCAGGCACGCGGCGGAGGGACGGTAGAGATTGGTTTCGGTATATTCGCGGAACAGCCGCAGCGCTTTTTTGCTCATCAGACGGTAATTCGCGTGTTCGTGCACCAGACCCGTCTGCAAAAGGTCCATGATCTTATAAAAAGCGCCGGAGGCGGTACGTTCGGAAAAAGAATCCTTCGACCGGTCGGAACGCACGCCGAAAACCAGCTCGCAGCCGTTGTGATATTCGGCGAGCATACGGTCCACGGCGTCGATATCGTCCTGCAGGTCGCAGTCCATCGTGATGATGCAGTCGGCGTACTGCTCCGCGGTCTCCATGCCGGCGATCATCGCATACTGTTCTCCCACGTTGTGCGCGAGGTTGATGCCGACGAAATGGGGGTCGCTCTCATGCAGGCTGCGCACGATTTCCCACGTCCGGTCCGCGGAGCCGTCGTTGACGAACAGAATGCGGCTCGCGTCGCCGACCGTTCCGTTATCGATCAGCGACCGAAGTTTTTCAAGAAATACCGGGGCTGTCTTCGGCAGCGTATCTTCTTCGTTGTAGCAGGGGATGACCATGTAAAAAACGGTGTCCATCACGATTCCTCCGGGGAGGCGCCGCGGTAATCCCGCAGCGCTTCATAGACGCGTTCCGTCTCTGCGTCCGTCAGCAGGGGGCTGACGGGAACGGAGACGCAGCGGCGGCACAGCGCTTCCGCGTTCGGCAGCGCGCCGCGGTAATATCCGCCGTAAAACGCGGTCTGCAGATGCAGCGGGATCGGATAATGCACCGCGGTCTCGATCCCGCGATCGCGCATATACGCGGTAAAATCCGCACGGGAGCCGGGGGCGACCACGAACAGGTGATACGAATGCTCCGTGCCCGGCAGACTCTGCTGATAACGCAGGGCGCCGGACCGCTCCGCCGCCTGCCGGTAATATGCCGCGATCGCCCTGCGGCGTTCCACGGCCCGATCCAGCGATTGCAGCTTGACGCGCAGAAACGCCCCCTGCAGTCCTTCCATCCGCATGTTGAAGCCCAGCTCAAGATGATCGCCGTCGGGCGTCTGGGCGTGTTTTTTTAAAAATCCGATCCTGCGGATCAGCGCTTCGTCGTCGCTGACGACTGCGCCGCCCTCGCCGAACGCGCCGATGTTTTTCGTCGGGTAAAAGCTGAAGCATCCCGCTGCGCCGAACGTGCCGGCTCGCTTCCCGCCGATCTTCGTTCCGGCGGCCTGACACGCGTCTTCGATGTATGGGATCCCCGCTTCACCGGCGAGCTTCCCGATCGCGTTCGTGTCGAACGCGCCGCCGTAAAGATGTACGCCGACGATCAGTTTCGTTTTTTCCGTGAGCAGAGAGGCGACGCTTTCGGGGCTGATCTGCCACGTACGGGCGTCGCAGTCGGCAAACACCGGCGTCGCGCCGGTCATCAGAACGGCGGAAGCCGTGGCGAAAAAGGTCGCAGACGGTACGACGACCTCGTCCCCGCGGCCGACGCCGAGCGCTTTCATCGTCAGAAACAGAGCGCTCGTGCCGCTGTTGACGCCGCTGCAGCCGCGCAGGGCGAGATGCGCGGCGAATTCCCGCTCGAAGGCGCGCACGAAATCTCCGTCGCAGAAGGCGGAGGCGCTGCAGACCGCGTCGAACACGCTGAGAAACGTCTCTTTGTCGGCCTCATATTCACGCTGCAGACATTGCATCGGCACAATGCTTTGCATAAATCAGAATTCACTTCTTTGAAAACATAATAATATATGATTATCTTATCAAAAAAAAATCCCTTCGTCAAGGGATTTTTCTTTCAGCCGCCGAGCAGCTTCAATGCCGGAAATCGTCCGTTCGCCGCAGTCCGTCATAAACCGGATGCGGCTGGCGCGGCCGTATCGATCAGGTCTTGAAGAATCCGCGCACGGCGTCGATCACGGCGTCCGTATCCGTTTCGGTCAGGTTGAAATGCAGCGGCAGGCGCAAAAGCCGGTCGCTTTCCCGCGTCGTATAAACGTCCTCTCCGTGAAACCTGCCGTAAAGACGTCCGGCAGGCGCGGAATGCAGCGGCACGTAGTGAAACGCCGCGACGATTTGCCGTTCGGCGAGATACCTTGTCAGTTCCGCGCGCTTCTGCGCGGACGCGACTTTTATGTAATAGATGTGCGCGTTGTGCTCACAGTGCGGCGGTACGCGCATCGTTTCGAGCGCGCCGTTTTTTTCGAGCTCGCGCATGGCGCGGTCGTATTTATTCCAGATTCTGTTCCGCTTTTCCCGGACGCGGTCGGCTTGTTCCAACTGCGAGAAGAGATACGCCGTGTTCAGCTCGCTCGGCAGGAAAGAGGAGCCGACGTCCGTCCATCCGTATTTTTCAACGAGACCGCGGGTGAATTCCGAACGGTTCGTTCCTTTTTCGCAAATTACATCCGCCCGTTCGCGCATCGAAGGATCGTTCACAAGCAGCGCGCCGCCTTCGCCCATGGTGAAATTCTTCGTTTCGTGAAACGAATAACAGCCGACGTCGCCGATCGTTCCCAGCGATCTGCCTTTATAGCGCGCAAACATGCCCTGCGCCGCGTCTTCAATGAGAAAAAGCCCGTGCCGTTTCGCGATTGCGCAGATTTCGTCCATTTCGCAGGCGACGCCGGCGTAATGAACGGGCACGATCGCTTTCGTCTTCCCGGTGATCGCGTCTTCGATCTTCGTTTCGTCGATATTCATCGTGTCCGGCCGGATATCGACGAAAACGATTTTTGCGCCGCGCAGCACGAACGCGTTCGCGGTGGAAGTGAAGGTGAACGACGGCATGATCACCTCGTCGCCGGGCTGCACGCCGCAGAGCAGCGCCGCGGCCTCGAGCGCGTCGGTCCCCGAGGTCGTCATGCGGACGCAGGCGGCGCCCGTTTCGCGCTCCAGAAAAGCGTTGCACAGACGGAAATATTTCCCGCCGCCGGCGATATGGTCCTGCGAGAGCGCGTCTGCAATATACTGTTGTTCCGTACCGAGCAGGAGATGCTCACTGAGTCGGATCATAAAGAAATATACCTCACATCTTCAGTACAGTATATTTTATTATAATTACGGGGATTTGTCAACCGTTCGGACCGAGTGGTTCTTTTCTTAAAACCGTGAAAAGTTAGGGAAACAAAGGAGTACAATCGAGTTTCAATTTACCAACGACAAGATAAATCATACAAGCATATCCTT
>JAFRTA010000128.1 GCA_017427315.1 Clostridia bacterium | reverse complement strand
TTAACCGTGTGCATGAGCTTCGTGAACACAAGCACAGATATACCGCGTGCGGACGAACCAGTTTGTTTTCCGGCCTCGTATTCTGCGGTGATTGCGGTTCAAAAATGTACTTTGGCGCTGCAAACACCATGAAGCCGAATCTTGATTTCTTCCGTTGCTCCCAATACAAGGATAACCGCGGCGGATGCAAAATCCACTATATCCGCAACGAGGTTCTGTATCAGCTTGTATTTGATATTATCAAACAGGCAGCCGATTTCATTTCCCAATATGAAGACGTGTTTCTGTATCTGTACAATAAAGAGCACGAACTCATGATAGCAAAAAATCTTGCTGCCTGCAAGCATCGAGTGATTGCCAACAGGAACCGGATTCAGGATCTTGACAAACTGATTGCGCGGGCGTATGAGGATAACGTCCTCGGACGGATAGACGATGAGCGTTACAGATCCATGACCGCGGAATTTGAAAAGGAGCAGCGAGAGCTGAAAGAACAGCAGAAAAAAGATGAAGCCGCACTGAAAAACGCAAGTCAGGAAAAAGCCGACCTGCACGTATTTCTGAATGCGATCCGGGAATGCATCGACCTGAAGGAGCTAAACGGTACCATTGTCAACACGCTGATCCAAAGGATCGAAGTCTTCAATCCCGTTAAGGTGAACGGCAAAAGACACGTCCCGGTAAAAATCTATTTTACCGCTGTCGGCGTTCTGGATATTCCCGACGAAGACGAGATCCTGAAGATTATGTGTGAAATATCCAAGGACAAAAAGGCATCTGCCTGAAAAAAGGTACGGTGCGGCATAAAAACTGCACCGTACCAAACATTATTTTTTATATGTCCTTATGCGTGTGTCACAGAGGCGACAGCCCTTTTTTCGGGCAAATTCCGATTTCGCCGTCGGTTGCCGTTCCTCTGCCTGACGAAAACCGGAACGCATCTGCGAAACGGTTCGTTCCCGGCGGGTTTCGGTTGCGGAACGCGGCGAAGCCGCTGCCGGGAACCGAGAGATGAGAACACTGCGATAAATCAGAATCCGGCGCGTTCCGCGATTTGTCGACTGCCAAAACTATGCATAAAAATATGGCGAATTTGCACAAATCAAACTTGTCGAAATCCGCGGGATTTATGCCGGTAAATGAAATGTTGAAATTCGGGATTTAGTCTTTCTCAAATTGTTGACACTTTTAAATTTTGTGATATAATGATAACACAAAGTTGCTTCGATAGGGAGAGAGCGCTATGTTTGTAAAAGATGTCATCGTTCAGAATCAGGTCGGCCTTCACGCTCGTCCGGCGACCTTCTTCATTCAGAAGGCAAACGAGTTCAAGTCCACGATCTGGGTAGAAAAAGAAGAGCGCAGAGTCAACGCCAAGAGCCTTTTGGGTGTGCTTTCCCTCGGTATCATGGGCGGTGCACAGATCCGCATCTTGGCAGAAGGGTCCGACGAAGAGGCGGCGGTCACCGCGCTGGCAGAGCTCGTCAACACGGGCTTCGCGGAGTAATTTCGCAAAAACATGAGCTGAAGTGTATCGGGCGCGGTCCGGTACACTTTTTTTAATGGATAATGCATAATGGATAATGGACAATTTCATCGTAAACAAATCTAAAACATCAATTATCCATTGTCCATTTCCATTTTCCATTGAAAACCGGCGTGGCTGTTCGGCGCTGCGAATAATCTGAGAAGTTCGGGGGAGTAATAATTGAATCCAAAAATGAAACAGCTCCGCGAAAAGGCGATGCGGCTGCCGCTTACGCCGGGCGTTTACATTATGAAAAACAAAAGCGGGGATATCATTTACATCGGCAAGGCGAAGGCGCTCAAGAACCGCGTGAGCCAGTATTTCGGCTCCGAGCGCAACCATTCGATCAAGGTGCGGCGCATGGTCGAGAACGTCGATGATTTCGATTATATCCTCGTCGGCAGCGAGTTCGAGGCGCTGGTGCTCGAGTGCAGTCTCATCAAGCTGCACACGCCGAAATACAATATCCTGCTCAAGGACGACAAGGGCTATTCCTATATCCGCGTTGCGGGGAAGGACTGGCCCGTGATTTCCGCCGTGCTGCAGAAGTCCGACGACGGAGCGGAGTATATCGGACCTTACATGAGCTTCGCTTCGGTCAAGAATACCGTGGACGAGGCGAATTCCGTTTTTCATCTGCCGACCTGCGGCAAGACCTTCCCCTGCAGAGCGCAGCGCCCGTGCCTGAATTATTATATCAAGCTCTGCGACGCGCCGTGCAGCGGAAAAATTTCTCAAGAGGAATATAAAAAGAACGCCGACGCGGCGCTCGAGTTTATCCGCGGCGGTAGTAAAGAAACGCTGGAGCGGCTGAATAAAGAGATGCTCGAGGCGTCGGAGCGTCTGGATTTCGAGCGCGCGGCGAAGCTGCGGGACCGCATTCGCGGCATCGAAAAAATCAACGAGAAGCAGCGGGTCGTCACCGAAAAAGACGCGGACTGCGACGTGTTCGCGATCGCGGACGGGCCCGATAAAAGCTGTCTGAACGTGCTGCGCTTCCGCAAAGGGCGGCTCGTTGACGGCGAGTATTTTTACTTTGAGTCCGATACGCCGGAACGGGCGCGGCGGGAGCTGATCACGTCTTATTATTCGCTGCGGGAGGATATCCCCGGCGAAATCCTGACCGACGGCGCGGTCGAGGACGCGGAGCTGCTGGAACGGTGGCTGGGCGAAAAACGCGGAAAACGGGCGTATCTCGAGGAGCCAAAGCGGGGCGAAAAGCTGCGTCTCGTTGAGATGTGCCGGAAAAACGCTTCGGAAAAACTGTATGAGCGTCAGGGGCGCGTGTCGAAGGACAACGCCGCCCTCGAGGAGCTGCGGGAGCTGCTGGGGCTGAAAACCTATCCCGATTATATCGAATCCTACGATATCTCCCACACTGCCGGCAGCGACAACGTCGCGGGCATGGTGGTGTTCAAAAACGGCAAGCCGTACAAATCCGCCTACCGCAAATTCGCCGTAAAAGGCTTCGTCGGGCAGGACGACTACCGTTCCATGGCGGAGGTGCTGGAGCGCCGGTTTACGGAGTATCACAAGCACAAAGACAGCGGCGAAGGCTTCGGCAGGCTGCCGGATCTGATCCTGCTGGACGGCGGCGCGGGGCAGGTGCACGCCGTGCAGCCTGTGCTCGACCGCCTCGGCATCGCCGTGCCCCTGTTCGGTATGGTCAAGGACGACCGGCACCGCACCCGGGCGATCACCGGAGAGGGCGGAGAAATCGAGATCAACTCTAAGCGCGCCGCGTTCACGCTGGTGTCGAGCCTGCAGGACGAGGTCCACCGGTTCTCCGTCGGCTACCATCATCAGAAGCATACGAAGTCGACCTTCCGTGTGGAGCTGACCGGTATTGAGGGGATCGGCGAGAAAAAAGCCGCGGCGCTGATGAAAAAATTCAGGACCCTGAAGGCCATCCGCGAAGCGTCGGTCGAAGAGCTCAGCGAGGCGGAGGGGATCAGCGAAAAGCTGGCGCAGAATATTTACGATTTTTACCACGGGGATGAGGACGATGAAAATTGAAAACGTCATATTCGACTTGGACGGCACGCTGCTGAACACGCTGGACGACCTGCGGGACAGCGTGAACCACGTTCTGTCGGAGCATGGCATGCCGCAGCGCACGCTCCGGGAAATACGCTCCTTTGTGGGCAACGGGATCCCGAAACTGATCCGCCGCAGCGTTCCCGAGGGAACGGACGAAGAGACCTGTCGGATATGTCTTGACGAGATGCTCGTCTTTTATGCGGCGCACTGCGATATCAAAACCGCCGCCTACGACGGGATCAACGCTTTGCTGCGGAAACTGCGCGAGGCCGGGATCGGCGCCGCCGTGGTGACGAATAAGGCGCAGAACGCGGCGCAGCTTTTGTGCGAAGAAAAATTTCATGGCCTTGTCGGCGTCGTGATCGGCGGTGACCCGGGGCGGCGCTATAAACCCGCGCCCGACGGCGTGTTCGACGCGATGAAAACACTGGGCGCCGCGCCTGAAACCACGGTCTATGTGGGGGATTCCGACGTGGATATGCAGACCGCCGCCAACGCGGGACTGCCCGCCGTCGGCGTGCTGTGGGGCTTCCGCGACCGCGAAGACCTCGAGCCGTATCATCCTCTCGCGCTGGCAGCAACCCCGGAAGAGCTGGAGAGAATTCTGATTTAACGGCGGAGCACTAAAATCCGGATTCCGGAGATGAAAATTCCTTTTTTCTCTCACATTTCACATATCACATTTCACGAAAGCGGCTTTGCCGCTTTTTTGTTTCGGCGAAATAGCTAAAAGACACGGCGTTAATTGTAATAGTCGGAAAGGGAAAAATCTTGCAGCGCTTCTTTTTTTATGTTATGATTATTATGAAAAGGAGGTTACTGCGATGAAAAAAGTGATTGCGATCCTGCTTACCGTCATAATGATTTATCCCGCCTGCGGGCTGATGTCGTTCGCGGAAGGAGGTTTTATCTTAGTGGAGCCGCTGCCCAAAGAGGACGGCGACACGCTGTCGGACGGAGATTTCTGGTTTGACGAAGATGGCTGGTTCGACGCCCTCGAAGTTCTCGAATTATACCTGTACGCTATCGGTGAGAACACGGAATATTACCTTGAAGACGACGGAAATACGATCACCGTCATAACGGAGAGCGAAGGCCCGGGATATGACAGCAGCGTATATTACTGCTTCAGAGACGGTGTGATCCCTGTCGGCCGCGAAGTCGCGGACGATCAGATCCTTCCTGTCTTTCTCTTTGAATATCTGTGCCGTCATGGGGAGACGGGCCCGCGATGGAGGCAGCTTCCCCTTGAGGACAGCGACTGGCTTGAAGACGGGGATTTCTATTTCGATCTTGATGCGTTCACGGACCAGACGGACCCGGCGGCAGATAAAGTCGCATACATTCAGGACGTCTCCTGGTATATCAGCTCCGACGGCAGCCGCCTGCGCACGATCATGCGAGACGGCGACGCGTTTGATATCGCAGATCTGTTGCCGGACGACGGGGATTCCGCGGTGTTTTTCGCATACGTCAGGCAGCACGGCGTCGAATTCGTCTGCCGGCATCTGATGACCGAACCCGTCGGCACCGTTCCCGTCTGCAAGGGGCAATGGCTGGACGTGAGCGGCGCCGAGCCTCGGTTCGGGACTTATACGTATGCCGTTTGTCGGCAGTGCGGAAAGGTCCTGTGTTATGACGGGGATGCGCTCGACGCGGCATTGAGCATTGAAGAGCTGGCGGCGTTCGGGATCGTTCCGATGACGTCCCTGTCCCATCCTGACGGCGATGGGGACGGCGTATGCGACGCATGCGGCGCATACAAGCTGGGCGATGAGATCTCCTGCGGCAGGTACTGGCTGGACGTCCCGCAGGCGGATGCGCCGTATAAAAGCAAGGCGGTTATCTGGGGCGCGGAGCAGGACGGCACGACCTGTTTTGAGCTTTATCTTGTAAATATGATGCTTCAGCCGGAGGATGAGGAATACGCGATCCTCTTTGCGTGGATAGCGCAGCCCGCCGGCCATGACTTTGACGATACGATCGCCGCAAACGTGAGCAATATCCATGCTCCCACCTGTACCGCTTCCGGCAATATGAACGTGAAATGCAGCCGCTGCGACGCGACGAAGCTTGTGTCGATTTCCCCGACGGGGCACGCGTACGGCGAATGGACGAAGCTCAACAAAACGTATCATCAGCGGGTCTGCGCAAACGACGCAACACACGTTGAAAAAGCAAAGCATACCTGGCAAAGGATGGAGTACATAAAAGACGACTCCGGCGCGGTCGTGGGAAAAAGATATGTCTGCACGGACTGCGGCGCGAAGAAAAACACAGCGGTGATTATTGACGATTCGGTCGATACTCCGACGGTCCCCGAAGAAGAAGGCACGACGGCGGAGGCCCCCGAACAGGAAGGCACGACGGCGGAGCCCCCCGAAGAGGAAGGCGTCACGATCCCCGAAGAGGAATTCGAGCCGGAAGTCGGCACGACGGCGGAGCCCCCCGAAGAGGAAGGCGTCACGATCCCCGAAGAGGAATTCGAGCCGGAAGTCGGCACGACGGCGGAGCCACCCGAAGAGGAAGG
>JAFRTA010000127.1 GCA_017427315.1 Clostridia bacterium | reverse complement strand
CTACACCTTCTATATCAACGGCGTCAAGAGCTTTTCGACCGATTTCGGCGGCGTGAGCGAAGTGCCCGAATTCCTGATCCTCTCGGTCGAGACCGGCGGCAACGACGGCGTGCCGAGCTGCAATTATCTCGAGGGCGTGGACGAGAGCGTCTTCGTCGTCGACTACGTGCGCGCTTATCAGTATAAATCGAGATAACGCCCCCGGTTCTTCTCCGGGGAACCGAACCGACCCGATACATTGAAAGGAGACTTTCTGATGAAAAAGCTTTTATCCGTTCTGCTTGCCGTGCTGCTGATGTTCTCCGCGGCGACGGCCGCCTTCGCCGCGGATACGGCGGACGGCAAAAAGCAGCTGCAGTTCCGCGAGGACGGCAGCTTCACCATCCTGAACATCTGCGACATTCAGGATATCTACCCGATGAACAGGACCAGCCACACCTTCATTGAAGAGACTCTGGAGCTTTATAAGCCCGACCTCGTGATCCTCGGCGGCGACAACACGGTCGCCGATCAGGCGGATATGGAGAAAGCGATCGAGGAGATCTGCGACCTGTTCGTCAGCAGCGGCACCTATTTTACGCTCGTCTTCGGCAACCACGACGAAGAGCACGGGGTGAGCAAGGAGGATATGTTTGCCTACTACCTGCAGTACGGCGGCGAATACTGCCTCGCGTATGAAGCGGACGAGGCGCTCTCCGGCGTGGGCACGCACAACCTGACGATCCTCTCCTCCGACGGCGAAAAGGTCGCGTTCAACCTTTATATGTTCGATTCCGGCGCCTACGCGAACGACGAGAACGGCAACCGCGTCGGCTACGACTGCGTCCATGAGGACCAGCTCGAATGGTATCAACAGACCTCCGCCGCGCTCGCCGAAGAAAACGGCGGCGAGGTCGTGCCCGCGATGGCGTTCCAGCACATCATCGTGCAGGAGGTCTATGACGCGCTGTTTATGGAGTCCCCGATCCGGGAGGGCAAAACGGTGCAGAAATACGACGAAAAGTCCTATACCTTCCTGCCGAAGGTCGCGAATATGATCAGCGGTCTGATGATGGAATTCCCCTGCCCCGGTTACTATAACCGCGGCCAGCTCGACGCGAGCGCCGAGGTCGGCGATATGGTCGCGATCGTCAACGGCCACGACCACGTCAACAGCTTCACCGTGCGCCGCAAGGGCATCGACATCGTCAGCACCCCGGGCTGCACCTATCACTCCTACGGCAAGGTCGTGAACCGCGGCTGCCGCGTGATCGTGCTGAACGAGAACGAGCCGAAAAAATACGAGACCTTCATCTACACCGTCGCGGAGCAGGCGCTGAAAAAGGATTCGGCCCTCACACAGTACGGCGACATCAATAAAGCCCAAGCATTCTTCGGCATCCTCGGCGGAAAGCTCCTGCGCGCGATCGTGGACGTGGCGAGAGTGCTGTTCTTCTACGTTAAATAAATTCTGATTTATGCGCTGCGCGCATAAATCAGAATTTACCAACGGAGTCACCATATGAGCCTGTTTCTTATCCCTCTCGCCGCATTATGCCTCGTCGGCATGAAATTCAGCGGCAAAGAATTCCGAACGGATTACATGTCCCCGCAGACCACCACGGCGGTCAACGGGGTTTTTACGGTTTTGGTATTTATGTGCCACGTCATAAATACCTCGACTTATCAATACGGAGGACTTGCGGATAAGATCTTCAAGGATTACATCAACATCGGTCAGCTCGTGGTCGTGACGTTTCTGTTCTTCTCCGGCTACGGCGTCGCGGAATCCCTGCGCAAAAAGCCCGGCTACGCAAAACGCATGCCCTATCACCGCGTCTTCCGGGTATGGATCAGTTTCGCCGCGGCGCTTCTTTTCTGGATCCTTTTCAACCTGATCCGCAGACTTGAAATGGATGCGAAAATGATTCTTCTGTCCTTTACCGGATGGGACAGTCTCGGCAACAGCAACTGGTTCATGTTTGTTATTTTCTGCCTGTATATTCTCACCTGCGCATCGTTTCTGATCTGCCGGGACAGGTTCGTTCCCGGCACGATCCTGCTGACGGCGCTTTCCGCGGGGCTGACCGCAGCGCTGGTCTTCGCCGACAGAGGAACGCACTGGTGGAATACGATCGTATTCTATCCCCTCGGCATGTGGTATTCCCTGTTAAAACCGCAGATCGAAAAGATCGTTCAGAAAAACAACGTCGTATACTGGCTGTGCTTCTCCGGTTTCGCGGCAATGACCGCAGCGACGCATTATCTGTATATTCATTGGGGATATAAACAGTCCGTTTTTATGATCTCCGGCTGTTTTATGATGGCGTTCATCATTACCGGCCTGATGAAATTCACGGTCTGCAACAAAGTACTGCTGTGGCTCGGAAAGAATCTGTTCTGGATCTATATTCTGCAGCGCATCCCGATGGCGGCGTTCGGCGCGCTCGACGTTGACATCAACAAATATCTTTACGTGCTGATCTGCGCTGTGATCACGGTCGGGCTGACCTTCGCTTTCAGCGCGCTGTTCAAGCCGATCAATGAAAAGCTTTTTCAACAAAAAAAGAAGGAGCGCTGATAAAAATGGACCCGCAGACTTCTCCGCTTTATGCAGCAAAAAAACGGCACGACTGGTTGGACGCGATCAAAGCGCTTGCGATTTCACTGGTAATATTCGGCCATTTATCCGAAAGCGGCCTGTATCCTTACGCTGTTTATTCCAGCACGATAAAACTGCCGCTGTTTTTCGCCGCGTCCGGATTCGTATTCAGTGTAAAAAAGACGAACAACGCAAAACAGTTTTTTTATAATATAATCGTCCGGCTTATCATTCCTTATTTCTGCATTTCCGTAAGCATCTGCGCGCTGGATATTCCTTTAGCCGTTATCTATGATAAGTATGAGCCCTCATTCATCGTCGATAATCTCCGTTCTATTGTGACCGGACAAACTCTTTGGTTTGTGCCTGTGTTGTTTTGTTGTGAGACTATCATGTTTTTTCTTGTTCGACTCTTTAAAAAAAATGACGTCGCAATACTTCTGGTATCCGTTATATTCATTGTATCGGGGTACTTTTTCCAGACTAAGACCAAGATCCCATGGAATCCGAACGTTACCGTTATCGCCTTCCCGATTTTTGCTCTCGGTTATTTCATCAGGAAATACATCATCGACCTGCCTCAAAAAAAGAAGCTTGCCGTTGCAGCAGTAGGCGGAGCCGTCTATTTGATCCTGCCGGAACTGATGCATGCGCTCACCGGGAAATGGTATTATTTGAATATGCTCGACAGTGTTTACATCAACTATCCTGTCAACATGTTTCAGATATACGGCGGAACGCTTGCGATTTTTATTTTTGCTTCCTATATGACATTTCCGAGATTTGTTTCCGCGCTCGGACGCAATACGCTATACTATTACGGCTATCATCTTATCGCGGCGAAATATATCATTTTATTATTGCAGTATAAAATAACGCCACTGTTGACAATGGACCTGCTGCGGTCGACAGATCAGCTTCGCTCATACTTCCGCCTGATCACGATCTTCGTTATGCTGCTTCTGGCGCCGCTTGCCTGGATCACTAATAGGATGTTACCCTTTTTTACAGGTAAAAGATACCGGGAAATAATTCCGATATGGAAAATGAAAAAGAAATAAATCAATTTCGATATGAGTGCATCTTTTATGACGCAAAAAAAGAATTACAACACGCTTGACGGAATGCGCTTTCTCTGCGCGATCATGGTCGTTGCGATCCATACGGGATTCACACGCAATCTTCCGTTTTCCGTGTATTTCACAACGATGTCCGTCTGCTCCGTCTCAGTTCCGTTTTTCTACGCCTGCTCCGGTTTCTTTCTGTTCGCGAAGTTCACGTTCGACGGAAAAGGAAGGATCGAAAAAACAAAAGAAAACCTCCGCGTCATGCTGCGCTATGAAAAACGTCTTGCGATCGCATACCTGATATGGACGGCGATCTATTTCGCGCTGAATATATACCGCACGGTCAGAGAGGGGTATGTATTGAAACAATACCTGTTATCCCTGCCGAAAAGATTCTTTCTTGACGGCTCGGAGTATCATCTTTGGTATGTGACCTGCCTGATCTACGCCGTGCCGCTGCTGTATCTGTTTTTGAGATATATCGGCCTGAAAGGGATTCCGGCGCTGATGACCTTGCTGTTCGTGATCGGGCAGTTCCAGGAGGGGTATTCCGCGCTGGCCACGCCGGTCCACGCGATCCTTTCCCCCGCCGCCGACGCGATGGGATACGGATTTATGGTCTTCTCGCGCGCGATCCCGTTCCTCTGCGTCGGGCTTCTGCTGCGGCAGAAGCCGCTGCGCCTCGGGAGAAACGCGTGCTTTATCCTCGCCGCGGTCTGTTTTCTGTTCGGCGGAGCGGAAACATATCTCATTCACCGTTATATCAATCCGAACGTAAACCTGCGCTATAATATGTTTTTGCTCTGCACCGTGTTTTTCCTGTTCGCTGTTCTCATAAGACTGCCGCAGGGGACGCCGAAATTCGACCGGCCGGCGGCGTTTCTTCGCAGCACGTCGTCTTTGGTTTATTTTATTCACCCGCTTATCATGCGAATATATCAATTCTGTTTTTCGTCAGATTCCCGATTTTATTTCTTTATTATTGCCGCGTGTTCCGTTTTGCTCTCCGCGGGAATCGTTCTGCTGTCGAAAAAACTGAAAATACTGAAATACATTTATTAAGAAAAAACGGGCTTCCCGCCGAATGGGGAAGCCCGTTTTTTTCTATTCCGGATCGTTTTACAGGTATTTTTCCGCCCAGGCGAGCATCAGGTCCAGACGCTGCCGCTGCATCTCTTCGGGCGCGGAGCGGATGAAATGCCCCTGCCCCTCGTAGGTGATCAGCTCCGCGTCGACGCCGTTTGCCCGCAGCGCTTCAAGCAGCCTTGTCGAATGCTCATAGGACACGACTTCGTCTCTGTCGCCGTGCACGAGGATCGTCGGCGGCACGTCGGGCGTGACGAGATCGATCGGGTTGACTTTCGCCAGCGCAGT
>JAFRTA010000018.1 GCA_017427315.1 Clostridia bacterium | reverse complement strand
CGAACGCCACGGCCACGTGGTCGGGCGCGCAGTCCTCCCTGAGGCGCAGCAGGATATTCATGAAGCCATAGATACCGTTGGTGAACTGCCCGTCCTTGGTGGTGAGCAGCTTGATGCCGTAAAACGCGCGGTTGACGATGCTGTTGCCGTCGATGGCAAGCAGGGTCATAAACTCACCTTATTTCTTTATCAGTCAAAGGGGATGAAATCCCAGTTTTTGTCGAGATTCTGAAAATTCGACACACCCGTATTCTCCGCGGTGGGCTGTACCTCGGATTCGATCAGCGTGAAATAGAAGTTTGTCAGATCGCTGCCCTCGCGCATCGCGACGTGTTCCGCGCCCCGGAACGCCCAGGTGCTCTCGGGCAGAAGCGCGCCGTTCAGATCGACCGTCCGGTCGGGAGAAAGCAGCGCGGGGTCGTCGCATTCGTAATCCGCGGGGAACGTTTCGCCCACGTCTGAACATTTCGCTCTGCCGAGCATCAGCGAGGATTCCAGCGCGCCGTCGCTCTGCGTCGCGGCGCTCTCGTAGAAGGGCACGCACGCTCTGTTGTAACCCGCGGTAAAGGAGATCTTCACCCCGTCATCGACCGCGTGCAGGATCCGCGCGTCAGCTCCCATGTTCAGTTCCGCCATTCTGCGGGCGCGCGCGATAATGGGAGCGTATTCCTCCCGGAGTTCGTCCGTCGGGAACATATACGCGATACACGCTTCGGTCTCTTCGGGCAGCACCAGGGCCCAGAGCCCGGGAACGGTGCCGAAGGTCGGCTTGAGCGTCCGCTCGTAGATCAGGTCCTTATTTTTGTCGATAAAGCGGTTGAGCGCCTTCGCGGCAGCGGAAACGACGCCGGATCTTGCCAGGAATTTCATGAATCCCCTGACAAAGAAGTTATCGGAAAGATGTTCAAGCAGATAGCAGAGCGCCTTTTCGTTGGCGACCGCCTTCCCCTGAAACAGCTCCGTTGCGACAAGGGTGCCGCACTGCGTGCCGGAATTGAACATCACGCTGTCGAGCTTTTCGCTTCCGAAGCGGGCGATATAGGTCGACGTGACCATGCCGCCGAAGCTCCCGCAGATGATATCGACCTTGTCCGTATCGTGCTCCGCGAGCGCTTTTTCGACCATGTCGTTCAGATCCTCCGCGGTATCGTAAGGATCGTTCCGCCAGTCATAAGTGAAATAATACACGTTTCCCGCGCCGTAACGGCTGCAGGCGGCATAAAGAAGCTCGATCTCGTGGAAACGCTTCAGACCGTCCGCGCCGTAATAATGATCGTAGCTTTCGGGAAATTCCCACACGCCGACGTTGTATTTCGACGTGCCGTCCGGATTGAACGAGACATGGTCGAAGAAATCGTACGCTGCCGCCGCAAGGGATTCGGCGAACGTCGTCTCGCCGACCGCGCCGCCGAGCGCTTTCAGCACGGCGGAGGCGATGCCCTTGAAGCTCAGGTCGAGATAATACCTTTCATTTTCGGTTCCCACGTCGAGATACTGCGATTTGAACTGCATTCCGCGCACGACGATCAGCGGATACTTCGCCTCGACCGCGGAAGTCCCGGTATGCTCATCCGCCGCAAAAACGGGAAGCAGGACGCAGAACAGGAGCGTCAGAGCGGTAATGATTGACAGAATTCTCTTCATTTCGGTTCGCCTCCGCATAAATATTATAATATTATACCATACAATTCAACGCAATGCTATATCAAACGCATAATTTTATAAAAAATATTTTTTATATATTTATTCTTGCGCGGCAATGTGATATACTTCTTTCGTGCTTCAGACGATAAGGAAGTGAAAACAATGAAAATCGGCGATACGGATATCCGGGGTTTCGCGTCTCTCGCGCCCCTTGCCGGCGTGGCGGACAGAGCGTTCCGCGAAATATGCGCTTCGTTCGGCGCTTCCGCGTTCACGACGGAAATGGTCAGCGCAAAGGGCCTTATCTACGGGGACAGAAAATCCGCAGAGCTGATGGCGCTGACGCAGAACGAACGTCCCGCGGGGATCCAACTTTTCTGCTCCGCGCCGGAGGATATCGCGAAGGCAATCCCCCTCACGGAGAAATTCGACCCGGATTTCATCGATATCAATATGGGCTGTCCCGCGCCGAAAGTGACGAAGAACGGATGCGGCAGCGCGCTGCTGCGCGACCCTGAGCGCTGCGGCAGGATCGTCGCCGCAGCGGTGAAAGCGTCGCGCGTTCCGGTGACGGTGAAGATTCGCGCGGGCTGGGACGCAGAACACCCGACCGCGGTCGAGACCGCCCGCATCTGCGCCGAAAACGGCGCGGCTGCGATCACGGTTCACGGCAGGACGCGCGAGCAGATGTATGCGCCGCCCGTCGATCTGGGGATCATACGGCTGGTCAAAGAAGCGATATCTGTCCCCGTGATCGGCAACGGAGACGTCACGGACGGACCATCGGCGAAGCATAGGTATGAGGCGACCGGATGCGACCTCGTTGCGGTCGGGCGGGGCGCTCTCGGCAGACCGTGGGTATTCGCCCAAATCAGCGCATATATGGAAGGCAGGTCCTTTGCCGAACCGGATATCCGCACGAAAATGGATATCATGCTCGCCCACGCCTCGAAAATCTGCGAATACAAGGGCGAGCGCATCGGCATCAACGAGACCCGCAAGCACGCTATCTGGTACACGAAGGGTCTGCGCGGCAAAGCGGAGCTGAGAAGACGGATGGCGGAAATCACGGCTCTTTCGCAGCTTGAAACCATCGCGCGGGAGATTGCGGAAATGAATCGATGAATTTCGGCTTGGCGGTCTTTCGCCCGGCAAATCGGTATTTATCTTGACTTTTTGCCTTATCCGATATACAATACAGACGGGAGAAGGGTTCTCTCGTTGAGATCGAAGTCATTTCGGAATAATCAGATACAGTGGACGAAAGGAGATATTTTATGGAAAACATCGGTACTTTTCTGTTTGAGCTTCTGCACCGTTATCTCGGATGGCTGAAGAATATCCTGTTCTTCAAAATCTTTCTTTTCTGATTCGTTATTATCGAAAAAGCGCGTGAGATCGTCGTCTCACGCGCTTTTTTGCGGTCAGATATAACGCTGCAGTTTTTCTTTCAGCCGGTCGAAAAATCCCGGTTTTTTCCGCCGGAGATACCGCAGCAGAAAATATCCCGCGCATAGGAACGCCGCGGCCGCGATATGCAGATACAACGCCGGATTCGCCGAAAAATCCGCACGCGATACAAGGATATACCGCAGAGCGACCAGTGCGGCGACAAACAGAACGGCCGGAATATTCCGTTTCATCGTTATCCTCCCCTTTATGAATACAGATTCAGGCCGAACGACGCGTAAACGAGATAGTACAGCGCGACGAAGGCGGCGTTGTCTTTCGTCAGATACTTCCGCCAAAGCGGCATGGCGGTTTCTTTTCTGCGATATACGACGTACAGAACCAGCGTAAACTGAATCAGGAAGGCGTTCGTCACATAACGCACCTTGTCCCACGACATGAAGCGCCAAATCAGCACCGTCAGCGGAAACTGAACGATCGCGCAGAGGAAAACGAACGTCTGCAATCCGTTTTTCCCGCCGACGGCGGCGCGGAGCATATCTTTCCAGAAGCGGAAGAAACAGCAAAGCGCCGGCAAAAGCAGCAGCAGTTCGGAAATCAACTGCTCGTGAAAGCGGGGATAGGTTTTGAGCGTTTCCACATGAATGCTGATTTGCTGCCATGCTTTGTTCAGCACCTCGACCACCGCTGGGGGAAGCGGCGTTTCGCCCGTAATCAGCGGACGGATGCGTCCCAGCACCGCGCGCATCATTTCGTACGCCTCCAGGTCGCCGTAAAGCGCGAATTTGAAATAGTTATCGTCGACGCTCCCGCTGCCGGAACGATTGCGCAGATTCAGTTCGCGGTCGAACGCGTCGATATCGTAAACGAGATTGTTCTTTTCCGTCGCGATCAGATAAAGAGACGCGGCGGCGCAGGCGGTCACGGTGAGGAAAAACAGCGCGGTATAAATCCGTTTTTCTTTCTTTTCCGTCTGCGCCGACGCTTCGAACAGCAGCAGCAACGCAAACAGGATCAGATAGGAAACCAGCGTGGAATAGTGGATCAGCGCCGAAAGCGCCGCGAGCGCGGGAAGCGTGAACCGCAGCCGTTTTCTTCCCAGCGCAAACACGAACGCAGCGGAGAGCAGCAGCCAGTTCAGATCGTGCAGGCCGGGTGAGATCGCGAATCCCGAAAACGTGAACGCACCGCTGACGAAAAACAGACCGAGCGCAAACGCTCTCTGCCTGTCCTCTTTCTCGCGGAACGAAAGAATCAATCTGTTCAGCGCGTAAGATACAAACGCGTAAAGCGCAAACGTCAGGAACAAATCCCACGCGGTGACCTTCCACACGGCCGCGTCCCGGCCCGAGAGAAGATTGAAAACCGCGCCGGGCAGGAACCGCGCGCAGAAGCCGAAACTGAAATCGAGCAGATGATAGGTATACGTCAAACCGCCCGTTGCAACGAAGCGGCAGTGATTGACGACGGTAAACTGATATATGAGAAAAAAGGCAAAGAAAAACAGAGAATACCTTTGCCTGTAAAAGAACGACGCTTCGTTGATTCTGTTTTTCGGTACGGTCTTTTTTCCGCTCATTTTCAAACCATCAGTATCCGATCCGTTTTTCTTCCGTTAGGAGAGGCTTTTCATCCGACGCGGCGACGGCCGCAATCAGAAATTCGCCGAGGACCGCGCAGAAGCAAAGCAGAAGCGAAAGGAGCAAAAAGCACGCGCGGACGATGATCCCGTCCGCAGCGTCGAGGACCGTCGCCCGGACCAACTGCGGCAGGAATCGGAACAGGAATTCAAGAACCGACGCGAGCATGCACGCCAGACCGACGCAGAGCATCCGCCGGGGCAGCTTCTTCGAGGAGGAAACGATCCCCCAAATCGCAAAGTCGTAATACTTCGACAGGCTGAACTTTGATTTTCCCGCTCTGCGTTTATCCTGTGTATAGGAAACGTATTGTATATCGACGCCGTACTCCGCCACGATGCCGCGCAGAAACGGCGCTTTGAATCGGGACGCCTTGAGCACGTCGAGAAGCGCGCGGCCGAGCAGCTCGAAATCCGTCGCGTGCGGGACGAGACGCATGGCGAATACCGCGTTCATCAGCCAGTAGAACACGCCGCGCAGGAAATACATGAATTGATTCTCGCGGCTTTTGTTCTTCACGCCGATCACCGCGCCGGAGCCGTTTTCCCATGCCGTGACGAGCTCGGGGATCACCTCGGGCGGGTTCTGCAGATCCGCGTGCAGAAGCACCGCGCAGTC
This sequence comes from Clostridia bacterium, assembly GCA_017427315.1. GTDB lineage: Bacteria > Bacillota > Clostridia > Oscillospirales > Acutalibacteraceae > RGIG2774. Next base: position 7,659 of record JAFRTA010000018.1, on the reverse strand, counting down.
GCCCTTCGCCTGCTGCATGCAGTAATAGATATTTTTGGAATAGCCGAAATTCCGGCTGTAAAATACCGCCTTGACGTGTTCGTCCGCCGCGGCGAGCGCTTCGATCTTCTCGCGGGAACCGTCGGTCGAGCCGTCGTCGAAAAAGACGATCTCGTAATCGTATTTTTCGAGCCCGCACATAACCGCCGTCGTTCTGCGGTAAAGCTCGTCGAGCGACGCGCGCTCGTTGAACACGGGCACCGATACGGTGATTCTTTTTTTCATGCCGTCGGACAATTCAATCCCTCATTTCAGACCGTATTTTTTTCGGATGCCGGGATAAGCGTGAGAATACCAGAAAACGTGCATAAACTCGCCGAAAGCCTTAAACCCGTCGACGAAGAAAAAGAGAGGTCCGCGCTGTGAAATGGATTTCAGACCGCTTTTTATCGTTCCGATCGCGAACGCGAACGGCTTATTGCCGACAATCGCGTCTTTTTTCGTAAAGGATCTCCACTCGAACCAGCTTTTGATCACATGAAGATCGACGGTCGGTACGGCGGAAAGGTTCTGCCCCACGGTTTCGAGCGCGACGTATTTCGACAGCTCCTTCAGCGTTTTCGGCTCTTTGTATTTTCCCTGCCTGACCGCTTCGTAATACAGCTCTGTGCCGGGCAGAGGAGAAAACAGGTTAATCGGAATCAGCGTCGCGGAAACGGAAAGAATCAGCTTGACCGTCTCGCGCAGGTTCTCGACGGTCTCGCCCGGGAAGCCGATGATAAAAGACGCGGTGCTCGTGATGCCGATCTCTTTAAGCGCGTCAAACGTGGGACCGATCTTTGCGGGGTCGATGTTTTTATGGATCTTTTGCCGGATCTCGTCTGAACCGCACTCGATGCCGAAAAACGCGACGCGGCACCCGGCGTCGTACATGATACCGAAATCCTCTTTGGTGAACTGACCGATCCGCACCTGGACCGCCCAGTGGAAATGCAGGTCGTTCTCTTTGACGCGCCGGCAGAAATCCAACATATCCTCACGCCGCATACACCACATCTCGTCGGAAAAATACACGCCGTCGAGCCCGTAATTCTCGGTCAGATACTTGATTTCCTCGATCACGTATTCGTTCGGACGCTTGCGGAACCTGCTTTTGTTGAAGATCGGGTTCGGGCAGAACGCGCAGCGCATCGGGCAGCCTTTGGAGGAATACAGATACATCAGGCGCTCGCACCCGAAATACGGACGCAGATATTTTTGCGGGTCTATCAGCGAAAAATCGGTGACCGGGAAATCCGCAAGGTCGGCGAACTGCCGCGGCTTGTTTCTGACGATCTCGCCGTTTCTGCGGTAAACGATCCCGTCGACGTCTTCAAGCGCGCGCTCGCCGCGCACATACGCAAGCAAATCACGGAACGTATACTCGCCTTCGCCGACCATGACGTAATCGACGTATTCGCACTGCAGCATCAGCTCCGCCTGCATCGAGGGCATTCCCCCGCCCCAGCCTACGGGGATCCCGCGCGCCTTCGCAGCCTTCGAGACACGGATCGCGTCTTTCAGCCCGCGGGAAGACATCAAAGACAGACCGACGAAGTCCGGACGGAACGCGTCGATTTCTTTTTTGATATCACAGCGCATCACGCATCTGTCGAGCAGCTTTACCTCAAAGCCGCATTTTTTCGTCAGGAACGAGCCGATGGCGATCAGCCCCAACGGATTGAAATGCGCCCGCGTGTAATATCCTATCCCGGGATTTACAAGCAAAATTCTCATAAACGATTATTTTGTATCCGATGATTCATTTCCGAATGATGTTTTTGAAAAGCCGCGCGCCGTAACGGGCGTAATTCGCCGTCTCGACGGGATGCGCGGCGCAGCGGGCGGCGATATGCAGCAGAAACGCGGGCCGCGCATGGAACCGCAGAAGAAACCGCTTTTTCATCTGTTCGATCCGCGCAAGACCGACGTCGACGGTCCCGGATGTATTCGGCGCGATATAATCAAAGCCGTAAGAGGCGCCGCGCAGCGTTCCGGCTTTCTCGCATTCTTCATACAGCGCGGTCCCGTAATACGGCATTGCGATATGGATCTCGACGAAATCCGGCCGCAGCTCCATGGCAAAATCGAACGTATTGCAAATATCCGCTTCGGTTTCCCACGGGAACCCAATCATAAAAAAGCCGTAGACGGGAAGACCCGCGGCGCGCAGCATCCGCATCGCCTCACGGCTTTCGGCAACCGTCGTATGTTTGCCGACGCGCCGCAGCGTTTCGTCGCTGCCGCTCTCAAAGCCGACGGCGACCGTAAAGCAGCCTGCCGCCTTGAGCTTTTCGCAAAGCGCGGGCGAGAGCGTATCCGTGCGGGAATTGACCGTAAAGGCGATTTTTCCGCACAGGGGCGAGCCGATAATCATGTCGCAAAGCCCAATCGCCCGCTCTTCGTTGATCGTGAAGGTATCCGCTTTGAAAAAGAAATCGGCGATACGGTATCGATAATAACACTCTTCGATTTCCGCAAAGATATTCTCATTGCTGCGGAACCGGACGCGTTTGCCGGAAAGCATCGGCGTCAGGCAGTATCCGCACCCCGCGGGACAGCCGTAAGAGGTCTGTATCGTCGCCATCGGCGCGCCGGTATCGGGGCGTTTGTATAACGCATTGTTCATCAGGTCCCGCGCGGGGAACGGCAGCGCGTCCACATCGTCGTGAAACACGTCGCAGCGCGTTTTGCAGAGCTTACCCGCTTCATACCAGGCGATACCCGGGATATCGCGCAGCTTGCCCTTTGCGCGGAGCAGGCAATCCGCGAGCTCCCCGATGATAAAGCTCATCTCGCCGCCTATCATACAGGTGACGCCGTCGAGCTCGAGGTCCCGCAAAAACCGTTCCTGCGGATCGAAGAACGCCGCGCCCTTCAGCACGATAAGGCAGTCGTGATACGACAGGATTTCGTGAACGAAAGCAAGATCGCGCACGACCGTTCCGTAGGTGACGCTTATCACGATCATCCGCGGCAGGAATGCGGTAATCTCTTTCTTCACGAAGTCTGCGGACCGCGCCTCGGTCTGATAATCCCGGAGAAGAACGTCGTATCCTTTCTGCCGCAGGATAGCCGCCGCATACCCCAGATCGTTGCAGGCGCGCATCGAAACCGCGACGGATTCGTCCACATTGCACTGCGCGCGGTCTTCGCCGCGCTGATACGCCTTGCCGGGCGGATACATCAGCAGAACGCCATTCATTTTTACCCCTCCCCGACGTCGGACGCAGCAGCGAGGGTACGCGCGTAGTTAAAATCCGAAACGGTATTCACGTTGATTTCTCTGCCGGACAGCAGGAAGCATTTCCCCGTATTCCCCGCGGCGATGAGTTCGTTCATATAATCGCAGAGGTCGAAGGGATAATTATTCGTCTGATCATACCGCTTGCGCAGAAAACGCACGCAAGCGCGCGAAAAAACACAGAAGCCCGTTCCTTTATACATATTATGCGTCGTTTCCGGTTTTTCGGTGCAGCCGAGCAGACGGAACTGCGAGTCGAGCTCGACGGAATAATTCTTGCGGATATTCTTTTCGTCGTCTTCACGGGTAATGCAGCAGAGAAATTCGCTCTCGCCGCTTTCTATCTCGCCGCACAGCCCCGGGATATCGGCGCCTATGAATATTTCGTCGCCGAGCTGCACGGTCATATCGTCGTCAAAATAAAACAGCGTTTTGCTCAAGGCGTTGATAAGACCGATCGGCGATTCCTGATGAACGTAGGTCACCGGGACAGACCGGTACGCGTCACCGACCGCGCCGCGGATATCCTCGGCGTATCTGCCGACAACGATATAAATCCTTTCCACATTCATGCGGAAAAGATTTTCCAGCGAATATTCGATAATCGGCCTTCCGCCGATTTTTACGAGAGCCTTGCAAAGCTCCGCGCCGTATTCTTCGATAAAACGACTTCCGTTGCCGGCAGCAAGAACCACGCCGACCATAAAAACAACACCCCGCTCCGCAGGCGCACGCCTGTCATTTCTGCTGCTTCTTAAATTTATTTATTGTATTATACACTTAACGGACAAATATGTCAATCTTAATCATTGACGCGCCGGGCCGTCTGTGTTATACTTATTGAACGGACGGGTGAAAGCCGTCAGCGGAGGGAACCATGAAGATTCTGTTCAAAAACGCCGATATACTGCATCGCGGCCCCGAAGGATATACCGTCTTGAAAAACGGATTCCTCGCAACGGACGGCGCGCTGATCGCGTTTATCGGCGAATCACGTCCCCGGGGCGTATTCGACCGTGAGATCGATTGCAGCGGCAAGCTCGCGCTTCCCGGGCTTTACAACTGTCATACGCATGCGGCGATGGTCGCGCTCCGCGGAGCGGGCAGCGATCTTCCGCTCAATCGCTGGCTGCGGGACGTCATCTTCCAGCGGGAAAAAAATATCCGCGCCGAAACCGTGCTTGCCGCCAGCCGTCTGGCAATCGCCGAAATGCTCGCCTGCGGCACCGTGAGCTTTACGGATATGTATTTCTTCCCGGAAGAAACGGCGCGCGCCGTCGAGGAAAGCGGCGTCAAGGCGAATCTGACGAAGCATCTGCAGATGACCGACGAGGGCAGCCGAGCACGGCAGATACGCGAATCGGTCGAATTTTTCCGGTCTTATCACGGCGCAGCCGACGGCAGAATCCGCGTGGATTTCGGCGTGCACGCCTGGTACACCTGTGATTTCGATACCGTCAGCGAATACACAGCGCTTTGCGCGCAGAGCGGCGCGCGCATGCACATCCATCTTTCCGAAACCGACGGCGAGATGAACGACTGCCTTGCCCGCTGCGGCAAAACGCCCGTACAGTGGTTCCGTGACGCGGGCGCGTTCCGCTCCCCCGTTACTGCGACGCACTGCGTCGCGCTGACGCCGGAAGATATCCGTATCCTGACGGAAAACCGCGTCGGCGTCGTACACTGTCCGACGAGCAACATGAAGCTCGGCAGCGGTCCGGCGAACGTGCCGGAGCTTTTGCGCAACGGCATAAAAATCGCCCTCGGCACCGACGGCGCCGCGAGCAACAACAATCTGAACCTGTTTGAAGAAATGCACCTGGCCGCTCTGCTCCATAAGGGAATTTTCAAAGACCCCACGCTTCTGCCGACGCGCACGGTCCTCGACATGGCGACGGTAAACGGAGCGGCGATGCAGGGACGCGAAAAATGCGGAGCGCTTTGCGAAGGTTACCGCGCGGACCTCGTTCTGCTCGACATGAACAGACCGCATCTGATTCCCAATGACGACGCAGCCGCGCTTCTCGTTTATTCCGCGCAGGGCGGCGACGTCTGTCTGACGATGGCGGACGGAAAAATCCTGTTCGAGAACGGCGAATACAAGACGCTCGATATCGAACGCGTTATGCGCGAGGCGGCGGCTGTCAGGCTTTTCTGACGCGCGCAGACAGAAAACCGAACGCAAGCGCGGCAACTGCCGCCGTAAGAAGAATCGGGAGCCTGTGCGCGCCCTGCGGCGCAAGAACACCGAGCGCGAGCGCATGAACGGCGGTCGCCGCAAGCGCCCAAAGCGGCGACGCTGCCGCCGGCGGCAGCCCGCACCGGCGCACGAAGACCGCAGACGAAACCGCCGCGGATAATCCCGCCGCCGCCAGATAACCGAGATACGCTTTTTCAAACGGCGCGTCGAAGGCATACATCAAAGCCGCTGCAAGCAATGCCGCGGCAAAAAAGCAAAGCGCGGCCGCTGCGACCGCCGCGAGAACAGACGGAACGATCCGCAGACCGGTCGCGCCGTCTTTTTTCTTTGCGCCGACAGCATCTCTTCTTCCGTTTTTCAGCTTTTTTCCCGCGTTCATCCTGATCACCTCATGAAAGCTTATGCGGAATCGCGGAAAAACAGAACGGCGGAATTTGACGAAAAGAAGAAATCATGATATAATGACAACGTCCGCGCGGCGCGAGAGATTCAGAGAACACTCCGTGCGGAAAATACCGAAAAGAGAGGCGACGGCAATGTTCGGGAAATACGGAAAAACGACACGCGCGCTTGCGCTGTTCTGCGCGATACTGCTGACGGTCTGCGTCCCGTCGCTGTACGCCGCGGCGGACGGAGAACACATGACGATCGCTGGCGTGGATCTCGGCTACGCGCCGGGCGATTGTTATCCCGATACCGAAGAATCCTTTGCGCTGACCGGCTCGGTACAGTGCATGGCGTTTGCCCGCTACTGTCAGACGATGGTCTACGGCGTGAACGATTTTAACGCGCCCGAACAATTCCGTGATATCGTCGGGCGAAAAAGCCCCGAAGAATGCACCGTCGAAAACCTGAAAAAATGGTTCATGGGCTGCGCGCCCGCGACGCATCTGCGCTGTCCGGGCGGGTCAAAGCCGATGCACTCGATGGCGATCGCGGAAACGGGCGAAGAAAAAGTGCATATGATCCACGGTAACTGGTACCCCGGAAACATCGTCGCAGAGACCGATTGGACGTGGGAAAAATTCGCCGATCAGATGCAGTCGCGCGGAGGAATCGTTTTCGCGATGTCCTATGTGGGGAAGGGCTCCGAATCCCTTCCCGGCGCCTCCGAACCACCCGAACCCGCGGACACATCCGCCGCGGTTCCGTCCACGCTGCCGGAAGAAGACGGCGAGCTTGTCGGACCGGTCGGCGACGTGAACGCAGACGGAAAAACCAACACAAAAGACGCGCGTCTAACACTTCGCTTCGCCGCAAAGCTGGAGGCCCTTACCGCCGCGCAGAGATACTCCGCCGACGCCGATGCAAACGGGAAAGTCAACGCCGCCGACGCAAGAAAAATCCTGCGCGCCGCGGCAAAGCTCGAAACGCTGGGCTGAATTCTTTCACAAACGGCAATCTGCAATCATAATGAAAAAAACGCGAAACGGTTAAATCTGCCGTTCCGCGTTTTTTTACTTCATGTTTCTTCCGCCCGCGCACGCGCCAGAAAAGGCGAAGCTCGGGCAACGATGTTCAAAGCCGCCGCCGTATCGGTCAGAAACGGGCGGACCTCTTCTTCGAACGCAATCACAGGCATTCGGTCGTGCACGGGCTGCACGGAACCGTTCGCAGGACGCGTCAGGATCACAAAGCGCAAAACGCCGTCGACGTTTTTATAACACCCGCACAGATAAACGGTTTTTCCCGCATCGGCGGTGAAAAGATATTTCGTCTTTTCCGGTTCTTTGCTCCATTCGAAAAATCCGTCGGCGGGCAGCACGATCCGCCTTTGCCGCAGGGATTGGGCGAATGTCGGTTTCTGTTCCGCGGTCTCGCTGCGCGCGTTCAAAACGGTCTTTTTGCCGTCAAATCCGGGGAACCCGAAGGTCGCGGGCACGGGAACGAGCTTCCCCGCATGTTCGATCACCGCGGGCGCGGCGTCGCCAGGAAAGATCTCGCCGATCTTATAAAGACCGGGATATTTTTTATCAAGCCCCGCGAGGATCGCGGCAACGACGGCGTCGTCACGCCGCGGGAGGATACGGTATCTGCAGCACATGGTTATCCTTTCAAATTCTGATTTATGCGCGCAGCGCATAAATCAGAATTTCGGATATCGGGTATCGGATCTCGTGGATCGTGCCTGTGAATTTTATTGTTAGTTTCTATTGTATTCACAGAGTTAATTCTTTGATTTGAGTCGCGGTTTCGG
>JAFRTA010000126.1 GCA_017427315.1 Clostridia bacterium | reverse complement strand
CTTCTGATCCTCAATGCCGTGATCCTGAATCTCGAGGAAATAATTGCCTCTGCCGAAGACGCCGTCGTACCAGAGCGCGGTCTCTTTCGCCTTTTCGTAATTATTGTCCAGCAGCGCCTGCGGGATCTCGCCGGCAAGACAGGCGGAAAGACAGATGATGCCCTCATGGTATTGTTCCAGAAGCTGACGGTCGATACGGGGTTTGGTGTAAAAGCCCTCGGTCCACGCGTCGGAAACGATGCGGATGAGGTTTTTGTACCCCTGCTGATTCTCCGCCAGCAGAATCAGATGATAACGTTTTGAGTCGGGGCCGTGCTCTTTATCAAAGCGGGTGCGCGGGGCGACGTAGACCTCGCAGCCGATGATCGGCTTGATCCCCGCGTCGTGGGCGGCTTTATAGAAATCGATCACGCCGAACATGACCCCGTGATCGGTGATCGCGAGGCTCTTCATGCCCAGCTCCGCCGCGCGTTTGCACAGCGGCTTTATTTTCGACGCTCCGTCCAGGAGGCTGTATTCCGTGTGGACGTGGAGGTGAGTGAATTCGGTCATTTCAGTAATCCCTTTTCTTTTGATATTAACTAATAAGGTAGGAGGGAGGAAGTAGGATGGAGGAGGTAAGGAAGTCGCTTCGCGACTTGATTTATAGATTTGCTAATCTTCAACATGCTCTTTTAAAGTTTTTGTTGCTGCTGAAAGCATTCTTTTCAGTTCGAGACAATCCATGTAAATACTGTTAAATTGTTTTTCCGTAAGATAATCGGTGCGTTTCAGGACTCTTAGCCAGAATAGTGTTTCAGAGCATTCTTTGAGCGAGATATATCGTTTAGCAAGAAAATCGCTTTTGCTGATCGCGCATTCCGATTCTGCGATATTCGCTCCGATACTGGTTCCACTGCGCAATAATTGGCGAAAAACGTCATACTCTCGATATTCCGAACAAAGATATCTGTATAGATTCAAAATACGAACAGCAAAATCTTCGCTTTTTTCTGCCACTGTGTTTTTCATTACGGTCCCTCTTTATCCAAATAAAAACTACGTTTAAGCGCAGGCCACACGACACAAAAATCTATAATATCAACGCCGAAGGCGTTCCGAACCTCCTCCCTCCTCCCTTCTACTTCCTACCTCTACGGACAAAAAAGCTTTCAGCTTTTTTGTCCGTAGTACGCGTTCGCGCCGTGTTTTCTCAGATAATGCTTTTTCAGCAGCTCCTTGCCCACGCGCTGGCACTGGCCGCCGGCGAGGATCTCGGTATTGATCGCCATTTCGCAGATGATTTCAAGCACCGCGGAATTTTCCGCAGCCTTCGCAGGGCTTTTCCCCCAGGTAAAGGGGCCGTGGTTGCGCACCAGCACCGCCGGGATCGCGTTGTAATCGAGCCCTTTTTTTTCAAAATACCGCACGATGACAAGGCCGGTGTTTTTTTCGTATTCCCCGTTGATTTCCTCGTCGGTCAGGGCGGGAGCGCAGGGAACGCCGCCGTAAGCGAAATCCGCGTGCGTCGTGCCGTATGCGGGCACGTCTCTGCCCGCCTGCGCGAAGGCGACCGCGTGCTTCGAGTGCGTATGCACCACGCCGCCGATTTCCGTGAACGCCCGGTATAATTCGATATGCGTCGCCGTATCGGACGACGGATTCAGCTCGCTTTCGACGACGTTGCCCTCAAGGTCGACGCAGACCATTTTATCGGGCGAGAGCTTTTCGTACGGCACGCCCGAGGGCTTGATGACGACGATCCCGCGCTCCCGGTCGATCCCCGAGGCGTTGCCCCACGTAAACGGCGCGAGGCCGTATTCCGGCAGCGTCATATTCGCCTCGTATACCTGTTGTTTCAGTTCTTCCAGCATTTTTCATATCCCCTTTTATTTCGTTGCTCGTTGCTCGTTGCTCGTTGCTCG
>JAFRTA010000125.1 GCA_017427315.1 Clostridia bacterium | reverse complement strand
GGTTATCCGCAGCAGGGTTATCCGCAGCAGGGTTACCCGCAGCAGGGTTATCCCCAACAGGGTATGCCGCAGCAAGGCTATCCGCAGCAGGGCATGCCCCAACAGAACGCCTTTGCCGGCGCGGTGCAGACGATCCGCTGCGATAAATGCGGGTGGACGCCCGCGCCGGGTGACCCGACGCCGAAATTCTGTCCGAACTGCGGCGACCCGATCGACTTCAACGATATGAAATAATTTATCTTTCTCCGTCTGCTCGAGACGGTCGAGGATTTCATCCACCCGCGTCTGCCGGATTTCGTCTTCGGTCGGTTCCGGCGGCGCGGGTTCCTCACGGTATTTCGCTTTTCCGAACGCGAGGAGCGGCAGAAAAACAAAACCCAAAAAGAGGATTCCGGCGGCAAAACCGTCTTTTTTCCCGAACGCTTTTGAAAGCCGGATATAAAAATAAACGCAGAAAACGAACGAGACGGCGCCGATCGCCAGCTGGATCGAGGCGGAAACGATGTCGGCCGGCATCAGGAACCTCACCGCGTCGGCCGCCGCCTGCGGGAGATAAACGAAAAGGACCGAAAGCCCTTCTGGCACGCGTTTATCCCGTTTCTCAACAGTTACGATTTGTTTGAGATCTCTACGGGCAGCGGGTGGGCGTTCCTCGCGGTGACGGGCCCGACGCTGATCGCGGCGGTTTTCAGCCGATTCGACCTTGACTTCATCGCCCTGCTTTTCCGGCTGATCGCCTTGGCGCCGTCCGTCTGGTGTACGGTCCGGCTCGGCAAGACGTTCGGCAAAAGCACGGGGTTCATCGTCGGCCTGATTTTCGTTCCGCTGGTTTTTGAACTGATCCTCGGCATGGACTCGTCGGAATACCTCGGCGCCGACGGCGACGGCGAGGGACGCCCCTTCGGCGAACTGCCGCCCGGCTATACGCCGTACCCGGGCGAACAAAAAGAAGCCCCCTTCTCCGGTACGCCGGAGGAAGCCGAGGCGATCGCCGCGCGTATGGCGGCTTCGCTTCCGGGGCCCGGCGCGGCGGAGGAGCCGTCGGACCGATAAAAAACACCGGCGCCTGTCCCGCGGGACGGGCGCCGGATGCGTTTTGCGGCAGGCGCGTAAATTCTGATTGAACGGCGCAGCCGTTCAATCAGAATTTACCGGATCTCATTCTTCATCCCGATCACGTACAGATATTCCTCGAGGCAGAAGCCCCATTCCTTGATCTTCTTCGCGTGCTCGACGCCGACGTAGCGCCAGTGCCAGGGCTCGTATTCCACCTTGGTGATGTGCTGTTTTTCCCGCGGGTAACGCAGGATAAAGCCGTAATCCGCCGCGTGCTCCGTGAGCCATTTATAGGCTTTCGTCTGATAGAAATTGTTGTTCGTGCCGATGATATCCATGGCGAAGCCGAGATTGTGCTCGCTGCAGCCCGGGGGCATGATGATCATTGCGGCTTTTGCTTTCGCCGTGGCGAGGTTGTAGCCGTAAGAAAGGTACAGCCGCGTTTTTCTCTCGTAATTGTCTTTCTGGTGCTGATACGAACGGTAGCCCGAATACGGCTCGAGCCAGATGCCGTCGTTTGCGGCGGCGCGGTACATTCTCGTATACGCCTCGGCGACGCGGTAATCAAGCTGGCACCAGCTCCCCGGGATCGCCGGAGCGAGGTTGACCTTATAATCGGACGCGACCGCGTATCGGTTGTTGACCAGCGTCAGATACCACAGCTCCGGGTCGACCGTAATGATCTCTGGGTCGCCCAGCAGCTCGATATTGCTGTCGTCGAGAATATTGTAGTCCCACCGCACCGTGCCGGTATAAGCTCTCGTCGTCGGTACCGGGACGGTCGTGGTCGGCGCGGCGGTCGTGGTCGGCGGCGCAAACGGATCGAGCTTTGCCGCCGCGCGCAGGATATACCGCGCGTCCGAAGAGGTGATCAGCCCGTTTTTATCGTAATCCGCCGCTTTTTTCTGCTCGTCTGCCAGTTCCGCGACCCGCGCAGCGGAACGCAGCGCGATCCGCGCGTCCGCAGAGCTGACCTTGCCGTTTCCGTCTACGTCCCCCAGCAGGAACGCCGGCTCGTCCGCACCGTTCCCGCCGTCGACAGCCAGCGCGGGAATGAGCGCCGACGCGGCAGTGAGCAGCGCGAGCAGCGCAGCGAAAAGTCTTCTTCTCAAAGGATCCATTCCGGTCTCTCCTTTTCTCGGCCGTCGGTCGTTTGTTTGTCAATATCGTATCACAGCCCGCGCCGTTTCGCAAGAGGAAAACGGCATTTTCCCGAAAATTCCGTGTAAAAAACGATTTGTCATTTTATTTGTAAGGAGTATTATATTTTAAGTAGTAAATATATTGTAATTTTGTGAAAAATATGGTACAATAACCGAAACGAACAGAACGAAACAAGCGTCGGGGGAGAGAAAATGAAGCTTGCGGTCATCGGCGGGGGCGGCGTGCGCTCGATGTTCCTTGCCAAAAGCATTGCCCGAAAGGCGAAAGCTCTGGATATCACCGAGCTCGTCTTTATGGACAACAACGAAAAGAAACTGAATATCTACGGCGGAATGGCGGGCGTCGTCGCGGAAAAACTTGCCCCGGAACTCGCGTTCTCCCTGACTGCGGACGCGGTCGAGGCGATCC
>JAFRTA010000017.1 GCA_017427315.1 Clostridia bacterium | reverse complement strand
GGAAGCCCGCTTTATTGAACGCGGCGTTGTCCATCGCGCCGCCGAACGGCGGCACCCAGCCCTTGACGCAATGCACGCCGATCTCCTGCGCGGACTCATAGAAAAGATCCGTCGCGTCCTTATCCGAAGGAACCGTGCCGTTCAAATCACGGTAATTCGCCATCAGATATTTCGGGTCGTGGATCGTATCGTAAGAATAAATAAACGTCGGAACGTCGCCGTATTCGCCCTTATGCGCCTTGCACCACGCGTAGGAGCCCCGGATACCGGCTTCCTCCGCGCCGTTGAGGATCACGCCGACCTCGGTATTCTCGAAGCTGATGCCTTCGTCGTGCATCGCCTTTAGTATCGCGACGCCCATATAGCAGCCCGTCAGGTTGTCGTTCGCGCCGTCGACGACGCGTTTTTCATTCCACATGAAATACATCAGGATCCAGAGCGGGATAAAGATCAGGCCGCAGAGGATACAGATTTTCAGCGGGTTTGTCCACGCCGCGTCGGCAAACACAAAATGCTTCGCAGCCGCGACGATGCAAAGCACGGTATAGAACACCAGTCCCAGAAGCGAGCTCGCCATATGCGCCTCGCATACCGCGCCGCCGCAATGATAATTGACCGGCCATTCCCAGCAGGCGTCGATATGGCCGTTGAAGAAAATGCGGCGCTTGACCTCGCCCGTGCAGTGCTTGACGGCGGTAACGTTATGACTGATTCTCTTTTTGAACATCCAGTCGACGATCTTGGTATAAAAGCCGAACTGGATGACCGCGACGAGCAGACCGATAACGCCCGCCACGGCGCCGACCGCCGGCACAAAGAAGGATGTGATCATCGCGATAAACGCGCAGGTCACGGTAATGTAGATCCAGCCGAAGAACGAACCGGGATGGATCTCGAATTCCTCGGTGAACACCGTTTCGCAGCCGCATTCATTTTTCAGATAGTCCGCAAGGAAATTTGCCGCGTCGGTCTCGCCCTGCGCGCCGGGATCGCGTTTGCCGAAGTTTTGAATGATGTAAGTGATCTCGCGGATGATGTAATCGGCGTACTCGTCTCTTCTGTCGACAAGGTTCTGAAGATTCATACTGCACTCCTTTCTCCGAAAAACAAAAAGGCTTCGCGCGGCAGACGCGCGCCTGCCGAACGAAGCCGGACTTTTATTCAGATGGAAATGTGCATGGCGATCTTGTAGATATCCATATCGATATGCTTCTCCATATTGAGCGCCTCGTAGATATCATAATCAAGTATCTCATCGTGCTGCATCGCGACGACGCGGTTGCCGATCCCGTTTTTCAGCAGCTCCACGGCGCGGTATCCCATTTTGCTGGCGACGATGCGGTCCTTCGCGGTGGGCGAGCCGCCGCGCTGCACGTGACCGAGAATCGTCGCACGGCTTTCCACGTTGGTGTTTTTCTCAATATAATTTGCAAGGCCTATCGCGCCGTCGAAGCCCTGCTCACGGAGCATATCGGCGCAGCCCTCGGCAAGCATGACGATGAAATGCTTCTTGCCGGTTTCCTGCGTTCTGGCCATACGGTCGATGACGTCGGTCTTGACGTCGAACGCATGCTCGGGAATCAGGATCGAGGTCGCGCCGACGGCGATGCCGCCGTTGAGCGCAAGATAACCCGCGCGCCGCCCCATGACCTCGACGACCGAGCAGCGGTCGTGCGATTCGGTGGTGTCGCGGATGCGGTCGACCATATCCATAATGGTATTCAGCGCGGTATCGTAACCGATCGTGTAATCGCAGCAGGCGATATCGTTGTCGATGGTGCCGGGCACGCCGACGCAGGGCACGCCGCGCAGAGAAAGATCGCGCGCGCCGCGGAACGAACCGTCGCCGCCGATGACGACGATACCGTCGATCTCGTTGGCCTTACAGACCTCAACGGCCTTCTGCATTCCCTCTTCGGTCTTGAATTCCGGGCAGCGGGCGGAGAACAGCGTCGTACCGCCGCGATGAATGATATCGGAGACGGAACGAAGATTCATCTCGTACATATCGTTATTGATCAGGCCCTGATAGCCTCTGCGGATGCCGAGCACGCGCAAGTTGCTCTCACAGCCGTAACGGGCGACCGCGCGAACCGCGGCGTTCATGCCGGGCGCGTCGCCGCCGCTGGTAAGTACTGCAATCGTATTCATAAAACTACCTCCCCCGGGGAAAGCCGAGAATAAAAATGCTGTTTCGGATCATCGTTTTCTCTCCGAAGCCGATACCAATATATTAAACTACATTCGACCGGAATTGTCAAGAAAAAAAGAGAAGAAATGCAGCCAAACGGAAAAAACGAAACCGGAAAGTCGAAAAAAGAAGCGTCAGACGCGCGCCTGCCGCAGACGCAGGATATCGCCGCAGGACAGCGCCGCGTCCGTTTTCACCGTCACGACCTCGGCGACGAGCTTCGCG
>JAFRTA010000124.1 GCA_017427315.1 Clostridia bacterium | reverse complement strand
TCTACAATCTGTATAAGATCCAGGCCGAAGCGCTCAAAAACGCGGGGATTCTCGATTCCGACCCGGAGAACGGAACCCCGGACGACAATGAGGAGGACTGATTATGACGCAGAACGAAACGACGAACATCACGCCCGAAACGCTCAAAACAGAGTTCCTGACGCCGGAGGACTGCGAATTCTTCGGCGCGAAAGGCGGTTTTCTCGGCGCGAAGATCCGCGGCGAAACCTTCCGGCGGGTGATCCTCTCGCGGGCGCTCCCCCTGTCGAAGCCGGAGGATTATATCTGCGTTTCCGATATCGAGAGAAAAGAACTCGGGATCATCGAGCATACGGCGGATTTTTCCGAGCCGCAGCGGAAGCTGATTTTCGCGGAGCTATCCCTTCGGTACTACTGCCCCGCAATCGAATCGATCGAGAGCGTCAGGGAAAAAATGGGACAGTTCTATTTCGACGTAATCATCGGCGGAAAAAAGAAATCCTTTACCGTGAAGGATATTTCCAAAAGCGTGCGCATGAACGGCTCCGAGGTGGATATCACCGACGTCGACGCAAACCGGTACCGCATCACGGATTTCGCCGCGATCCCGGCGAAGAGCAGGCGGAAGCTGGAACCTTATATCTATTAAACAATTTATTTTCCGATTCCGACGGAAAGGAGGGATCCCGATATGAAATCCGAAGTCAGTTTCGATCTGGACGGGAACGGCGCGCCGTGCGCCGGGACGCTGCGCTTTGACGACGGCGCCGTTACCGCTCTCGTTCCGGGCGGCGCGCCCGCGGTTTTCGGCCTTTCGGACGCCGCCGAGCTGACGCAGCGTACGTGGGCGGGCTGCGGAACGCTTGAGCTGACGCCGAAAAACGCCGCGCCCGACGGTGCGGAAAACGTTCCGATCTGCCGTTTTTCGATGAGCTGCGCGGAACAGATCGGCGAATTCTGCAAGGTCGTAAACCATTATCTGGAAACGGGCGAGCAGATCGAGATGAAGAAGGACGTTCTGCGCGTCTGCCCGAAATGCGGACGGCACTACGCAAAGGGCATGGACGTGTGCCTTTTCTGCGTGGAAAAAAACGTGCTGTTCCGCCGCACGGCGAAGCTGCTGCGCCCGGAACTGCCGAAGATCGCCTTCGCGGGGCTGCTGCTCACAATCGCAAGCGTTTTTTCCGCGCTGCTTCCGGTGCTGAACGCGCGTCTCGTGGACGACTATTTCTGTAATTCCCTGCTCGGCGCGGAAGAAAAGATCCGCGGCATTCTGGCTATCGTATCCCTGATCGCGCTGACGCAGGTGCTCGGGCAGGTCTTCCGTATCCTGAGCCAGCGGCGGTCGAACAGGATCGGCGCTTCTCTGTCGGCGCGGCTTCGCCTTGACGTCTACGACAGAATCCAGCGATTCCCGCTCGCCGCCATGTCCCGCAGAACCGCAGGCGATCTGATGAAGCGCGTCACGCGCGACACCGAGGTCATCAAACGGTTCATCACCGAACAGGGAATGTACGCGATGGAAAAGCTCATCATGTTTGTCGTCGTGTTCATTCTGCTGGTGCGCATCAGCCCCCTGCTGACGGCGCTCGTCTTTATTCCGGTTCCCGCCGTGATGTTCATGATCTCACGGTTCTGGAAATATATCCATGTGCGGTATGAGAAGCAGTGGCGGTGCGATTCCCGCTCGAATTCCGTGCTGCACGACATCGTGCGCGGGATCCGCGTCGTCAAAACCTTCGGCAGCGAAGACCGTGAAACCGCGAAATTCGACGCGATCTCGAAAAAGCTCTGCGATATTTCCGTCAGCAACGAGCACGTCTGGGCGCTCACGTTCCCGTTTTTATCGTTCCTGATGGGGATCGGCGAATTCTTCGTGCTCTATTTCGGCGGCAGGATGGCGCTGCGGGGCGCGATCTCCGTCGGCGCGCTGCTCGAGTTCACGCTGTTTCTGTCGTATATCTATCAGCCGCTGCGCTGGCTTTCCACCCTGCCGCGCAGACTCGGCGAATTCGTCACGAGCCTGATTAAGATCTATGAAGTGATGGACGAAAAGCAGGACGAGGCGCTCCCGGCTGCGGATACGGAATTCACGCTGCGCGGCGATATCGATCTCGTCGGCGTGAAATTCGGTTACAGGGCGTACGAGCCCGTGCTGAAAGACGTGCGCCTGCATGTGAACGAGGGCGAAATGATCGGTCTCGTCGGCCGCTCCGGCGCGGGCAAATCCACGCTGATCAATCTGCTGCTGCGGCTTTACGAGCCGGACGGCGGCGAAATCCGCATCGGCGGCAGGGATATCCGCGAATTCGATCCGCAGCGGTATCGCGAAAAGGTCGCCGCGGTGTTTCAGGAAACCTTTCTGTTCGCCGGTTCGGTCTACGACAACATCGCTTACGCAAGGCCGGCCGCGGCGCCTGCCGAGGTGCTCGCCGCGGCAAAGGCGGCGAACGCGCACGAATTTATCATGAAGCTGCCGGACGGATATAATACGGTCATCGGCGAAAACGGCCACGATCTTTCCGGCGGCGAACGGCAGCGCATCAGCATTGCGCGCGCGATCCTGCGCAATCCGGAGCTGCTGATCCTCGACGAGGCGACCAGCGCGCTCGACCCGGAGACCGAGAGCGCGATCCAGGACGCGCTTGCAAGGCTCGTCAAAGGACGCACGACCTTTGCGATCGCGCACAGGCTCTCCACGCTGAAAAACGCGGACCGGCTCGTCGTGATCGAAAAAGGACGCGTCGCCGAGGTCGGCTCTCACCGCGAGCTGATGCAGCGGGACGGCATTTACGCCGCGCTCGTCAAAGCGCAGCGGCAGACCGCAAGGCTGAAAAAGGACGGCCCGCGATAATCCCCCTGTTCCCGCCGGCGGGGACCGTAAAAGCAAAAAAAAGCGGTTTTTGTCTTTTCGGACAAAAACCGTTTCTTTTTTTGCTTCGCATTATTTCGTCTTGAGCGTGGGAAGCTCAACGCCGACGCTCGCCGCGATCGATCTGATGATCTCGACCACCGACTTGATGAACGCGATAAGGCCCTTCATGAAATCATACTTATACTTATACTTATCAAGAATATCGCCGAAGTTCAGGTTATCCAACATTTGTTCCACCTCCTTTTACCGTACTATCTTTCGACAAATACTATTATAACCCATTTTCGGCAATATGCAAGAGGTTTTTTGTTATAAAACCGTGAAATCCGGGCGTTTTTCTTCATATTTTTG
>JAFRTA010000123.1 GCA_017427315.1 Clostridia bacterium | reverse complement strand
GTTATATTCCATAACAAAAAGCGTAACCGCAAATAAAAGAAGGATCCTGCAGAAGCCGACGCTAAAGCGTACCATTCTCACAAAAGCGCGGAAGACTTCTCATGAAACGAGCATTATGACAAAACAAATTCCGGGATTAAACCCCTTTCTGCCTTTTTCCACCTATATTCCGGACGGTGAACCGAAATTATTCGGCGACCGTCTGTATCTCTACGGTTCCTACGATTTGTTCGGCGGAGCTTATTGCAGCCGTATGTATCACGTCGTGTCCGCTCCCCTCTCAGATTTGACGGCGTGGAGCGACCACGGCGTTTGTTTTTCGACGGACGAGGTTCCTTGGTCCGATGCGCTTCTTTACGCGCCGGACGCCCTGTTTCATAACGGGAAGTATTATCTTTTTTTCTGTATGTCCGACGGCTCCGAGGGCGTTGCGCAAAGCGACTGCCCCGCCGGTCCGTTCACACAGGCGAAGCAGATCACGCTGAACGGACGACCGATAGAAGGAATCGACCCGTCCGTATTGATTGACGACGGCCGGATCTACTATACATGGGGTCAGTTTCATCTGAATATCGGAGAGTTGGAAGACGATTTCTGCACCCTGAAGCCTGACACTGTCCGCCGTGACGTTCTCTCCAACGACCCCGGCAGGGAGGGCTTTCACGAGGCTTCTTCTTTGCGCAAAATCGGCAGATATTACTGTATCATATACGCTTCGGAATATACGCCGCGCTATCCGAATCACGGCGGCAGACCGACCAAGCTCGATTACGCAACGCGCGATAGCGCTTACGGTCCGTATCGTCGCCGCGGCACCGTTATCGATAACGCGGGATGTGATCCCGCCTCATGGAACAATCACGGCTCTGTCATCAAAGCAAACGGAGAATGGTTCGTGTTTTATCACGCTTCTTCAAACAACTGCGCCTATTCCCGCAGAGCCCGCGCGGAACGTCTTTCCGTCGATGAAAAAACCGTTACGATCCGACAGGCGGAACCGACGACGAACGGATTTCTAAAAACGCTGCTTCCGGAGCATATCGTCTCCCCCGTCAACGCCTGTCTTTTCTTCGGCGGCGCGTACGTAACGCAGACGGACGACGGTCGGTTCCCGTGCGTTTCTCTGAAAAACGGTTCCGGGTTTGAATTCAGCCCGATACGTTTTCAGAACGGCGAATACCTGTTCACGTTATGTTATCGCGCGTATACCGACGCCGCAATCATCCTGTATCTCAACGGCGAGCCCGTCGTAAATATGTCTTTGCCGGCAGGCGATTCGCTCCGACGGCAATCTGCGTTGTTTTTCGCGAAAAACGGGCCGTCTCCGATGCGCGTTGAGATTCGCGGGCGCGACGGCCTGAATCTGTGTGAAATAGACGCGCTGAAGCTTGACTTTATTACCTGATTCAAAAAAGAGCCGCGTTTCTGAAATTCGGAACGCGGCTCTTTTATATCGGAAATTTTTTTAATCCGGTTTGAGCGTGACGACTTCATAATGGCAACCCGCTTCGGTACGAAACGGCATCCGCCATCCGCAGGCTCCGGCGCTTACGTTCAGCAATCCTCCTTCCGAAGCATAATCGCCGTAACTGTAACCGATTGCGGCATACATCCATCCGAGCGGATACAACTGCCCGGCGTGCGTATGCCCGGAAAGCTGCAAATCCGCGCCCACCGACAGATTATCCTGGAATCGTACGGGCTGATGATCGACGACAATCAGATATTTCTCCGGCGCGGGATTTATCAGGTCCGATATATCCTCTCGGCCGTCTCCTTCACTGATATCCTCTCTGCCGAGCAGCATCAAATCCGGCGCAACGGAGATAAATTCGTCTTTTAAAACCGTAACGCCGTTTTCCCGTATTGCGTCTTCCAGCTCCTGCCGTGTGAACTGAACGCCGCCGGCATATTGCGCATAACCCTGCCGGTCGTGATTTCCGTATATAAAATATACCGGAGTTTCGAAATCCGAAAACAGGTGAAAGAACGACTGCATCTCCGCCTTCGTCGTATAATCGTCCACGATGTCTCCGCCGAGAATCGTTGCATCCGGGCGGATTTCTTTTATCCTCTTCACGGTTTTTTCCGTCACGGAAAACGGTTGTGCGCTGCCGACGTGCAAATCCGCCGCGAAAACAACGGTATATTCTTTTTCGAGTTTATCCGACGTATACGTATGATTCCGCGGGGTTACGGTCTGCATATTCCATACGCCGTATGCGATAAACAGAATACAGCACACGACGCTTACCGTTTTCGAAACGGCAAAAGATCTTTCTTTTTTTAAAACGGCGAAAATGATGCTGCAAAGCAAATCGGCCGCCGCGTCCGCAAACAGAACCGCGTAAAGCGCTGTCATTAACGGCTGAGCAAAGCGAAGCTGAACCGGTCCCGCCATTGTCAGAAAGGCGAAAACAACAGCAAGGAACGCCTTCGCCGCTATTATCACCGCGCGGATAACGGGCCTCATTTTTTTTCTGCGGAACGGAATCTGTACCGCCGAAACAACGGCCAGTGCAGCGGCGCACCACAGCAAGAATACAGGAATCGTTTCCATCATCATTTTCCTTTTTCGATATTTTCTTCGATAATAGCACGAAACTTTCGTGAAAGTCAATTCGTTCCCGACAAAAAACGATTCCGTATTTCAATCAATTTCATCATCCCCCGCTTTTTTCATTCAGCGGGCTCTGAATATCCGGCGCTTGTTTGCACGGCGGTCGAAGAGTCGAGCGCAGGTCCCGACATCAGCGATTCGGCGTCGGATATCCCGCAGGCAGTCAGAAACCGCTCGACTGTAT
>JAFRTA010000122.1 GCA_017427315.1 Clostridia bacterium | reverse complement strand
CGACGCGGTAAAACGGCTTCCAGATCTTGTTTTTTTCTTTTTTCGGGATGCCGCCGCAGGCGTTGTATACGGAAAGCGCGAAGCCCCGCCGCCGTTTCACAAGCCGCACGGAGACCTCCCTTCCCCCTTCGGAATAGCGGATCGCGTTCGACAGATAATTGTCGATCGCCAGAGAGATCCCCGCCTCGTCGCCGCGCACGCGCACGTCGTCCGCGGAAACCGTCAGCCGCACGCCCTTTGCGTCGGCAAACGCACGGTATTTATCCGTCTCACGCAGAAGCGTCTCACGCAGGGAAAACACCGTCCGCGCAGACGTCTGCCCCGAAACGGCGCCGAATACGCCGAAATTTTCCAGAATTTCACCGAGCCGATCGGTCTGCGTCAGGATCGTGCGCAGATATTCCCCGTCCTTTTCCGGCGCGACGCGCTCCGTGAAGCATTCGCACTGGTTCTGCATCACCGCGACCGGGGTCTTCAGCTCGTGCGCCACGCTGACCAGCAGCAGCCGCCGCGCCGCATCCCGCCGCGCCTGCATCACCGCGGAAAGCGCCGCCGCGCCTGCCGCTGCCGCTGCGGCGAACGCGAAGACGGCGGTCAGCCGCAGCATCTGACCCTGCCAATTGGGATTGCCGAAAATATACGTCGTCCAATTTCGTTCCGCAACCGTAAAGGCGCAGTATCTTGCACAGTCCTTATCCGTGACTGCTTCCGCGACGGACGAACGGCATACGAAGAGCCCCTTCGTCCGGGCTTGCATTCCGGCTTCGCCGCAAACGGCGTCGATACCCCGCGTTCTGATCTCTTCGGCAATGTTCCCGAGTTCCCCTTTCAGCGCCGCGTAACGCTTCGCCCGGTACGGGTCCGTTCCCTCCGGCGCGAAGAGCTGAAGCTGCAGACCGATCCCGTCGGTCCCTGCCGTATAGGTCTTTTCCGCAGGCAGATCGCTGAACGTCAGCGTCATTTCGGCTTCGTCGGGAAGATCCCGGTCGTCGGGCGGCAGCACCGTAATGCTGACCGGGACCGGCGCCCCGTCGCGGTATGCGAACGAAGCGGATCTGAGACGCAGAACAGCGACTTGCATATATTCCTCCGACCCGGTCGGGTTGCAGAATATACCGAGCGTGCGCTTGTCCGCGTCCGTCAGATACTCCCCCAGATAAACCGAAAACAGCACTTTACCCGCATCGATCAGGCCGTCCGCGTCCGGTTCTCCGTTTTCAACGATCAGCAAACTTTCCGATCGAACAAGGATCTCTCCGTTTTCGTCGATCAGCCCGCCGGCGTAAGTAACGCCGTTCCCTGCGCCGTTCGCGAACAGCGCGTCGGATTGCATCAGAAGAAGCTGACACCGCAAGCGCTCAAGATCGCTTTGCGGATCGAACGTCAATATCGGGTCAATTAATTTGGAATCTATACTGTTGTTCAGCGTCAGGGCATTCGCCGCCGTACTGCGCCGCTGGGTAAGCAGACGCATACAGAGCAATACGCAGGAGGATACGAGATACAGTCCCAGGAACACGGCGAGGACCGCGCCGATTCTTTTGAAAATCATCCGTTTCATATTTCAATCCTCCTGCGCGTCGAACACGTATCCGACGCCGGTCACGGTTTTGATCAGCTCCGCCTTCCCACCGAGCGCACGGCGCACGCGCTTGATATGCGTATCCGCGACGCGGTCGCTGCCGTCGAAGCCGTAGCCCCAGATCCGCGTCACGATCTGCTCCCGGGAGAGCGTTCTGCCCCGGTTCCGCATCAGAAGCTGCAGCACCGCAAAGTCTTTGCCGCACAGCGTGATCTGCCTGCCGCACGTTTCCAGCATCCGACTGTTCAGGTCCAGAACGACGCCGCCCGCGGCGAGTTGATTCTTTTCATCCGCGCCGTTATACCGTCGAAGGACAGAAATCAGTTTCTGATACAATACCGATAACGGAAATGGCTTGACGACGTAATCGTCGCCGCCGCGGGCGTATCCGTTCAGAAAATCCTCTTCCTCGCCCAGCGCGGTCAGAAACAGCACGGGGGCGTCGGTGAACGCGCGGATCTCTCTGCAGGCGGCGAAGCCGTCCGTACGCGGCATCATCACGTCGAGCACGATCACGTCCGGCGTTTCCTCCGCCGCGCGCGTGACCGCCTGTTCTCCGTCGGCGGCGGTCAGCACTTCAAAACCCTTTGCGCTCATATAATCCCGGATCGCTTCACGTATTTTCGGCTCGTCGTCGGCAACAAGAAGCTTATACATTTTTCTCACCTCGCTTTCAGTGTAGCGCATCGTTGTGTCATCCGTATGTCATATCATCAAAAAAACGGCTCACCCGAAGGTGAACCGTTCTTTTTTGAATGTAGATTCAGTTACTTACGCAGCAGTCGTAGGCTCGGTGGGGGTAACTTCGCTGAAGTCATAGACAACAGTGTAGCTCCAATCAGCACCTTCAACGAGTCTGACCTTGCTCTCGATGATGTTGCCGTTTTCGCCGGCCTTATCGAGCTTCGCAGCATATCTGAGGATCAGGCGGGCGTCAGCGGACTTAACGAGCTTGTCGCCGTTCGCATCAGCAAGAACCTTCTGAAGCTCGTCGGGAGTCTCGAGTCTCGCGCAGAAACGCAGAGCAAGACGGGCGTCGTTCGCATGGATCTTACCATCCTGGTTGACATCGCCGACCATGCCGACTTCGATATAAGACGGTTCACTCGGGCCATCGCTGGGCTCTTCGGAAGTGCCGGGCTCAACAGGCTCATCGGTAGCGGGCTCCTCGGTCGCGGGCTCGTCGGTAGCGGGCTCCTCGGTCGCGGGCTCGTCGGTAGCGGGCTCCTCGGTCGCGGGCTCCTCGGTCGCGGGCTCGTCGGTAGCGGGCTCCTCGGTCGCGGGCTCGTCAGTCACGTCCTCATCGATATTGGTGACAACCTCATCGACAGGCGCAACATCGGTTTCGCCTTCGCTGTCTGCAGAGTTATCTGCGATAGCGGAAACCATGACCACGAACGCCATGCTGACGACAAGAACAATTGAGATGACAATAGCCAGAACATTCTTTGAACTCTTCTTCATCTTTTGGTTCCTCCGTAAAATGATTTACAAGCAAAGACTTTCATCAGTGCTTCGTGTTTATTTTACACTACCGCGCACAAATTGTCAATACGTATCTGCTTGACAAATATTAGAAATATTGCCGATTCGGTCTTAACATTTTTAGGAACAAATCACAAAAATTGAGCATTTGAGCGCGATTATAAACGGATTGTGAAGCAATTAAGAAAGGTTTTTGCCCGTTTTTCGGGTATCATGCACGATTCCGATCACTTCGCGCTGCCCTGTTTGGCGACGGAATTGATCTTGGCCTGCAGCTTCTCCTGGTCGCCGAGATAATACTTTCTGATGAATTTGAAATCATCGTCGAACTCATAGACCAGCGGGATCGCCGTGGGGATATTGACGCCGAGGATCTCATCGGAGCTCATATCCTCAAAGTATTTGACAAGGGCACGCAGGGAGTTGCCGTGCGCGGCGATCAGCACGCGCTTGCCCGCTGCCATCTGCGGTTTGATCTCGGACTCAAAATAGGGCACGACGCGCTCGATCGTGGTTGCCAGGCTCTCTGTCAGCGGCATCAGCGCGGGGTCCTCGTTGCGGTACGCGGTGGCAAACTTCGGGTTGCGCTCGTCCGTCTCGTCAAGCGCGGGCGGCGTGATATCGAAGGAGCGGCGCCAGATCTTGACCTGCTCCTCGCCGTACTGCTTCGCGGTCTCGGATTTGTTGAGGCCCTGCAGCGCGCCGTAGTGGCGTTCGTTGAGTCTCCAGCTTTTGTACACGGGCAGCCACTCGCGGTCCATCTCCTGCAGAACGCCGTTCAGGGTGTGAATGGCTCTCTTCAGATAAGAGGTGTAGCAGACGTCGAAATCATACCCCTCCGCAAGGAGCGTTTTACCTGCCTCGACGGCTTCCCTTTTGCCCGTCTCGGACAGCTCCACGTCCGTCCAGCCGGTGAAACGGTTTTCCAGGTTCCATTCGCTCTCGCCGTGACGGATCAGAACTAACTTCATCATAGTCGGTCGGATTCCTTTCTATATATTTTATATCATTATATATATCACACGGAAGCCGCGGCGACGATCGCCGCGAAATCGGGCGCCTTGAGGGATGCGCCGCCGATCAGGCCGCCGTCCACATCGGGCTGCGCAAGCAGCTCCGCCGCGTTCTTCGCGTTCATCGAGCCGCCGTACTGGATCACGGTCGCGTCCGCTGCGTCTTTGCCGTAAAGCTCGGCAATGCAGGCGCGGATCGCCGCGTTGACTTCGTTCGCCTGCTCGGCGGTGGCGGTTCTGCCGGTGCCGATCGCCCACACGGGCTCATAAGCGATAACGATGTTTTTCAGCTCCTCGGCGGATACGCCGCCGAGCGCGATCTTGGTCTGATAACGGACGACCTCTTCGGTAATGCCCTGCTCGCGCTGCTCAAGCAGCTCGCCGACGCAGAGGATGACCTTCAGGCCGGCGGCAAGGGCGGCCTTCGTGCGCATATTGACGGTCACGTCGGTCTCGCCGAAATACTGACGGCGCTCGGAATGGCCGATGATGACGTAAGGAACGCCGACGGCCTTCAGCATGGGAGCGCTGATCTCCGCGGTGAACGCGCCGCTCTCCGCCCAGTGGCAGTTCTCGGCGCCGACCTTGATATTGCTGCCCGCAGTCGCTTCCAGCGCGGCGGGGATATCGACGTACGGCACGCAGACGACGACGTCGCAGTCCGCATCCGCGACGAGAGGCTTGATCTCTTCGATGAGCGCCTTCGCCTCGTCGGGAGTCTTGTTCATTTTCCAGTTGCCCGCGATCACGGGCCGACGAAGTGCTTTGTTCATAACCTTATTATCCTTTCTGTTTGTTTCAGAGCAGAGACGAAAGACTAAAGACGACAGACTAAAGACTAAAGATCGAGAGCCAAAGATAGATTCTCTGTCTGAAGTTAGGTCTTAAGTCTTCAGTCTCAAGTCTTTGGTCTTATATCTCGGGACTCGTGTCTTCAGTCCTTATTATCAATGGCTTCAATGCCGGGCAGGGGCTTGCCCTCGAGGAACTCGAGCGAAGCGCCGCCGCCGGTGGAGATGTGGCTCATCTTATCGGCGAAGCCGAGCTTCTTGATCGCCGCGGCGGAATCGCCGCCGCCGATGATGGAGACCGCGTCGCTCTCGGCGACCGCAGTCGCGACCGCGATGGTGCCGGAAGCGAATTTTTCCCACTCGGAAACGCCCATCGGCCCGTTCCAGACGACCGTGCCGGCGCCTTTGATGGCTTCGGCAAACAGCTTCTCGGATTCGGGACCGATGTCAAGCCCCATCCAGCCGTCGTCGATATCGCCGCGGGGCGCGACTATGCACTCGGTATCGGGGGAATACTCTCTGCCGCAGCGGGAATCCACGGGCAGAAGGAACTTCACGCCCTTCTCCTCCGCCTTTTTCAGCGCCGCGAGCGCGACGTCGAATTTATCCTCTTCGCAGAGGGACTTGCCGATGGCGTGGCCCTGCGCCTTGAGGAACGTATACGCCATGCCGCCGCCCACAATGAGAACGTCGACCTTGTCGAGCAGGTTCTGTATGACGCCGATCTTATCGGAGACCTTCGCGCCGCCGAGGATCGCTACGAACGGGCGTTTCGGATTTTCAAGCGCGCCGCCGATAAAGGTGATTTCTTTCAGCACCAGATAGCCGACCGCCGAAGGCAGGTAAGAAGCTACGCCCGCGGTGGAGGAATGGGCGCGGTGGTCGGAACCGAACGCGTCGTTGACGTAAAGCTCCGCAAGAGAAGCGAACGCCTTGCTGAGTTCTTCGTCGTTCTTGGTTTCGCCCGGCTCAAAACGGACGTTCTCGAGCAGCATCGCCTCGCCGTCCTTCAGCTCGGCGGCAAGTCTGTGCGCGTCTTCGCCGATGACGTCCTTTGCCATCTTGACCTCAAAGCCGAGATACTCGGAAAGACGCTCTGCCACGGGAGCAAGAGAAAACTCGGGATTGAACTCGCCCTTCGGTCTGCCCAGATGCGAGCAGAGGATCACGCGCGCGCCGTTGTCAAGCAGATACTTGATGGTGCGCAGCGCGGCGACGATGCGCTTGTCGTCGGTGATGACGCCGTTTTCAAACTTCACGTTGAAATCGCAGCGCACGAGCACCCGTTTTCCCCTGACGTCAAGATCTTCTACGGTCTTTTTGTTCAGTACACTCATGTTTTATTCTCCTTTTCTTTAATAAACAGTTTCAATAAAAAACCCTTACAGGCTATTTTATAAAATTTTAGCGATAAATGCAATAGGTATTTGAAAAATTCTGATTTGTCGGGCTGTCGCCCTCCTCGGATATCGGGGATCGGGGATCGGATATCGTGCCGAAACCGCGACTCAAATCAAAAAATGAACGCTGTGAATACAATAGAAAACAACAATAGAATCCACAAGCACGATCCACGAGATCCGATCCCCGATATCCGAAGTTCTGATTCAGCTCCGCTGAATCAGAATTGACACAACACCGCGCGCACCGGGGCGGCTTCCGCGCCGCCGATTTTCAAGGGAAGCGCGGAGAGAAAATATTCGCCGTCGGGCACGTTTTCGAGGACGAGTCCCTCCAGAAGCGCCGTTCCCGCGCCGAGCAGCGAACGGTGCACGGCGTCTGGATACCGTGGATCCCGACGGAAAGCGCGTCGATGCCGATCAGCAGATACCCTCGTTTCGCGGCTTCGGCCGCGCCTTCTTCCGAAAAATACGCTTTCCCGCCGCCCCTGACGATCACGCGCCGCACGTCCGCGGGGAAGCGTTCGCGCACCGTCCGCGCCGTTATCTCCCCGGCGGGGACCGAAACCACCCGGCAGTCGCCGAGAAAAGCCCCGAGCGGCATTTTGTCGATCGTTCCGCCGTCCGGCAGGAAATGCAGCGGCGCGTCGACATGCGTGCCGTTGTGCAGGCAGCAATACAGCGCGGAGAGATTACACTCGCTCCCCTGCCCGATCGACGCGACGCGCGTCAGCTCCGGCTCCGGGTCGCCGGGATAGACCGCCGCGGAGAGGATATCCGCGGAAATATCGTATATTTTCATCGGTTATTTCACGTTGATTTTTTTATCGATCAGTTCGGCGGTCACGACAAACAGGATCACCGCGGCGATGATCTCCACGTATACCTGCGTCAGCGTAACGGACGCGCCGCCCGCATTTCTGATCGCGGTGATCGCCGCCGGGTCCGTCGTGAAGCCGAGAGAATTGTCCGCATTGACGAGAACGGCGGTCAGGAACAGCTTTTCCGCGCGGGACGACAGGAACACCACCGCGCCGAACGAAGCAAAGAAATACAGAACGGAGCCGAAGCTGCCCAGCGCGCTGAACGGACGCACGTTCGCAAGCGTCAGTGCGAAAAACACCTCCGCGATAAACACGATGATGAGGAACACGCCCTTGATCGCAATGAAGACCAGCGTTTCGATCAGCACGCTCTTTTCGGGCATACCGAGCTCAGGCAGCATTTCGGCGATCATATAGACGAGCGAATCGGAGCTCTCGCCCATCCAGTAATAATAGGCGAGCCACGCGCAGAAAAACACGAGCAGGTAGCTGATGACGATCCAGCAGAACGAGGTCAGAAGCTTCGAGAACAGCATCGTCGGGCCCTTCACGGGGAGTGTGTGCGTCAGATATCCCCGGTCGCCGAACATGCCCTTGCGGAATTCGCCGAGCGTGGCGACGATCGTGACGATGATGGTCGCAATACTCACGAGGATCAGAAGGATCGATGCGATGACCTTGCCCACGCCCACATCGGCGAACAGACAGATTCCCATGGCGGCGATCGCGATCAGCGCCGCGAGATACACGTTGGAAACGCCGCGCGCCGCGGATTTCATATCGTTTTTAATCAATTTGCCAAGCATCGCCGTAAACCTCCCTGTATTTTTCCTCCACGCTCATGCCTCTTGCCTTGATCGGCCCGATGTCGCCCGCAAACAGGACCTTGCCCTGCCCGAGGATAAGGACGTGGTCGAAGGACTGTTCGAGATCGTGAACAAGATGCGTGGAAATCAGCATGGTCGAATTCTCGGAATAATTCTTCATGATAATATCGAGGATCACGCTGCGCGCCGCCGGGTCGACGCCGCCGAGCGGCTCGTCCATCACGTAAAACTTTGCGCGGCGGGACATGATCAGCACGAGCTGCAGGCGCTCCTTTTGCCCCTTCGACATGGTTTTGAGCCGCTGATGCGGGTCGAGGCCGAGCCGCTGCGTCAGCTCGAGCGCCTTGCTGCGGTCAAAATCCGAGAAGAAATCTTCGAAATAAGCGATTGCGTCGGTCATTTTGAACCACTCGGGCAGATACGTCCGCTCCGAGAGATACGCCGTCTCCGCCTTGGAAAACGCGCCGGGACGGTGCCCGTCGATCAGCACCGTGCCGCTGTAATCATGAATCAGGCCGGTGATGATTTTCATCAGCGTGGTTTTGCCGCAGCCGTTCGCGCCGAGCAGCCCGACGAGCTTGCCGCGGGGAACCTCGAGCGAAATATCGTCCAGAACGAGCCGTTTGCCGTAGGACTTGGTCAAGCCTTCGACGGTTACAATAGGATCTGACATAAGCTTCCTCTTTTCATTGAAGTGTGAATCATTCTTTCGTATACTTCATAAAGCGCGGATATTCCGGATCGTCGTATACGCTCCCGAATCCGTCGTCGCTCAGAAGACGCACCGCCAGCGAAAGCGCTTTCGGATTATACGCGATCGCCTCGTGCTCCTGCTCCGCAAAGAACCACGTGGCGTCGGGCTGCGCGCAGGTCGACGCGTCGATTTTCCGGTCGGGCGAGATCGCGTCCCGCACCTCGGCGTTTTTCTGAACGTATCCGGGCGAGAACATCTTGCCGGGCGGCGCGCAGTATGCGCCGAGGGACGCGAGCGCGGTATCGATCATGCCGTCGCTGAGCACGTTCTTCGTTTTCACAATGGGGATCAGCGGCAGGCCGTAACCGCAGATATGATACATTTCCACGCCGCAGTCCGCAAGCCGTTTCAGGAAAGCGGGATAATCCGCATGGATCTCCGCCATGCGCGACGCGCATTTGCGCACGCGCTCGCGATTCCCGTCGGAAAGATACCGTTTTTCCAGCGCCCCGTACCGGTCCGCGGGCACCGCGCCCCAGACGACCGTGCAGTTCAGCAGGACCTTCCGGGCGACGGCGTCGATGCCTGCGTGCAGTGTTTTTTCCGTCACCGCGGCGGGAACGGTCCGCATCATTTTCTCTGCGTACTCCGCGGCTTTGCGCCCGAAGATGCCCGCCGCATCGGAAGCGGCGGCGCTGTCCACGTTATGGCCGAGCACGTCGGCGACCACGTGCGTTCCGCCGACGGCGGAGACGATATTCACCACGCGGTGCACGTCGCCCTCCTCGGCGTATTTGTCGAAATAGGCGTTCATCAGCACGCCGCCGAGGCTCACGGGCATCAGATTCACCCTTGGAGCGCCGGTCAGCTTCTTCGCGTTTTTGATAAATACGTTCAATTCATCCGCCAGCGTTTCAAGGTCGCCGAAGGAATGATAAGCGAAGAAAAACAGCTTCTCCTCGCCGACGATATCCGCAAGGCCCTGCATCGGCACCATGCGGTAGACCCGCCGGTGCTCGTCCTCGGGATAGCCCGCGACGGCGCAGTCATACCGCACCGGGCGCAGCCGGTACTTGTTTTTTCCGTCGGGATACATCGTCAGCGGTTCCACGACCTCCTCCGCAAGACGCGCGACGGCGTCGGAAAACCCCGCGTCGCGGCGGGTGAGCATCATTTTCGCAAGCGGCCCTTTCAACTGCGCGAGCGCCCGCTCCTTATCGAAGCTCAACGGCCACGCGTTTTTGACGGGGTTCCCCTGCGCGTCGAGCAGCTTCACCAGAGACTGCCCGATGCCGGGCAGGATCACGGTGGGAAGATAATCTGACATTGTCTGTTACCTCCTGTTTTTATAAAAAATGTATAAAGTTAAGAAAAAACAATGTACGAGATAACGTCAATTCTATGCTTTGCATGTATTCAACCCGTTTATATAATGGGGTACGGGGTGAAACCCCGTCATCAATTGTCCATTGTTCATTGAAATAAATTCGCCCACGCGAATTTATTTATCATCATCAAGCTTCAGCACCGCCATGAACGCCTCCTGCGGGACCTCGACGGTACCGAAGGAGCGCATGCGCTTTTTGCCTTCCTTCTGTTTTTCGAGCAGCTTCTTCTTGCGGGTGATATCGCCGCCGTAACACTTGGCGAGCACGTCCTTACGCAAAGCCTTGACCGTCTCGCGGGCGATGATCTTGCCGCCGATGGCAAGCTGGATCGGGATCTCGAACATCTGGCGCGGGATATTCTCCTTGAGCTTTTCGGCGATCCTGCGCGCCCTGCCGTACGCCTTGTCAGAATGGATGATGAACGACATCGCGTCCACCTGGTCGCCGTTGAGCAGCACGTCGAGCTTGACGAGATTCGAGCGCTCGTAGCCCTTGAGCTCATAGTCGAACGAGGCGTAGCCGCGCGTGCGGGATTTGAGCGCGTCGAAGAAATCGTAAATGATCTCGTTCAGCGGCAGGTTATAATGGATATCGACGCGGTCCTTCGAGAGATAGTCCATCGTCACGAACGTGCCGCGGCGGTCCTGACACAGGTCCATGATGGAACCGACGTAATCGGGCGGGGAATAGATGTGCGCGTCCGCGATCGGCTCCTCGCTGAAGTCGATCTCCGCCGGGTCGGGATATTTGGTCGGGTTGTCGATCTCCACGACCGAGCCGTCGCGCAGGTGTATTTTATAGATGACGCTCGGGACGGTGGTCACGAGGTCGAGATCGTATTCGCGCTCGAGCCGCTCCTGAATGATCTCCAGATGCAGAAGCCCGAGGAAGCCGCAGCGGAAGCCGAAGCCCAGCGCGCCGGAGGTCTCCGGCTCGTAGGAAAGCGAGGCGTCGTTGAGCTGCAGCTTTTCCAGCGCCTCTTTCAGATTTTCGTAATCCGCGCCGTCCGCGGGATAGATGCCGCAGAACACCATGGGATTCACCT
>JAFRTA010000121.1 GCA_017427315.1 Clostridia bacterium | reverse complement strand
CTCCGTAACCGTTGCGGAAAGTTCTTCGACGGCGATCACGACGCGATCCCCGACCAGCGGCCTGATCCCGTCCTTGCGGAATACGCCGCGCGCCTTGCACGCATATTTTCCCTCAGCAGTCTCAACCGTATAGAGCCCGCCGACGCCTTTGACGATGCGCCCCTCTACGGTTCTCATCCGCGGTCTTCTCCGTCGATCAGTTCCGCGAGCGGGTCGTCTTCCGGCGGCTGCGTGGTGGTCGGAGCGGTCGTTGCGGTCGTGCTGACAACCTGTTTTGACTTCGCTACGACGAGCGTGATCTCCGTATCCGGCGAAACCGGTTCGGAGGAGTGCTCCGGCGTTTGAGAAATGACCGACCCAGGCGTATAGTCGTCCGTTTCCTTCTCAATGACCGAAATATTCTTAAATCCCTCTTTTTCCAGCATCTTCCGCGCGTTGGACAGGCTCAATCCCTTTACGTCGGGAACGATTTTCTGGGAAACGTATCCGGCGGAATTGTCCTTCGTGACCTTGAGCGTCGGCGGCTCCGCGCGGAAATCCACCGTTCCTGCGTATAACTCGTAGCTGCCGAGATACACCTTGAAGGTATTGTCGGAACCCTTTCCGGTAAAGGTCACGTCGACCGCGCCGCCGTTGAGCTTGACGGACGCCTCATAAACGGATTTTCCGTTCAGTTCGACGCGGATCGTTTCCGTTGTGCCGGTATTCGGCAGAACGACGCTCGTATCGAACGAGATTTCCTGCTCGGCGCCTTTGGATATGACGACGCTGACGGTGGAGCCGTATTTGATTTCGGAATCCTTTTCGGGCGTCTGCGAAATGATCTTGCCTTTGTTTTCTTCCGTCCCGAATCCTTCCGTTACCTCACCGAGGATGAGGCCGACCTCTTCCAGCGCGGCCTGCGCTTCCTCCTGCGTTTTTCCGTAAAGATCCGGCACGATGACCGGAACGGAATCGTCTACGGTCGCCACGAAAAGGACTACCGTTGAACCGTACTGCGCAATCTGATCCGCCGCAGGGTCGGTACGAAGGACCGTTCCCTCTCTGACCGTGGCGGATTTTTCGGATTCGATGCGGATCCTGAATCCGTAGGATTTCAGAATTTCCTGCGCTTCCGTATACTGATAGCCGACGACGTTTACGACTGCGGTCCCCTTATTGGATGCGACGGACAGCGTAACGGCGGTGGTGGGCTTTATCTTCAGACCCGCCGCGACCGACTGATCGGTGATATAACCGTCGGCGTACTGTTCGCTGTAAACGTAAATCGGATCGGTAAAATTGATATAGTCGTACTGCGCGATCACGTCTTCGTATTTCTTTCCGAGCAGCTCCGGCATTGCAAAGTCTTTCGACTTGTTTTTATTGCGGATCACAAAAATGCCGAGAATAACCAGACCGACGATCATCGCAGAAAAAACGCCGATCAGAACGGGGAGAACCGCGCTTTTTCCGGCCGGTTCTTCTTCATCATCCTCGTCACGGCGTTCCGGGACCGCGGCAGGCGCAGCGGTACGACGCGTCGGAGCGATGGGTTCCGCCGTTCCCCGCCGATACGGAGCGGAAAGGCGCACGTCGCCCGCCGACCCCGCGCCGCCCTCATTCCGGGGCACGGTCGTTAACGGATAGTCAAAACGGATCGAGGGCATCCGTTTGAATTCGTCCAGGTCGATCAGCACTTCGGACGCCGTATGGTACCGGACGGATTTATCCTTCTGCATCGCCTTGAGCGTAATCTGCTCAAGCCCGATGGGAATCATCGGATTGATATCCCTGGGCCGAACCGGCTCCGCCCGCACCTGCATCAGCGCGACGGAAACCGCGGAAGCAGAGTCGAACGGAAGTCTGCCGGTAATCATTTCGTAAAGCACGATACCGACGGAATAGATATCCGCCTGCGCGTCGGTCGTTTCGCCGCTCGCCTGCTCGGGGCTGATATAATGCACCGAACCGATCGCTCCGTTTTCGGTGATGGTGCGCGTTTCGGAGCGGGAAAAGCGCGCGATGCCGAAGTCGGCGACCTTGATGTTCCCGTTTTTGAGCACCATGATATTCTGCGGCTTGATGTCGCGGTGCACGATGCCTTTATCGTGCGCGTGCTGCAGGGCGCGCAGGATCTGCGTCGTAAAATGCACCGCCTCTTTCCAGTCGACGATCTTCTGCTGCTTGATGTAATCCTTCAGCGTGATGCCGTCGATGCATTCCATGACGATATACATCAGCTTATCGCTGAAATAGACGTCGTAGACCTTGACGATATTCGGATGCGAAAGCATCGCAATCGCTCTCGACTCATTTTTGAACCGGCGGGAGAACTCCTCGTTCTCGAGAAATTCCTCTTTCAGCAGCTTGATTGCGACCACGCGGTTCTCCATCGGGTCATATGCCTTGTAGACGACGGCCATTCCGCCCTCGCCGAGCTTTTCCCGTACTTCATATCTGTTTCCTAACGTTTTTCCGACGTAGCTTTCCATTTTTGCCGCCCCCTTACTGCTTTCCGAATACGACTGCCGTCACATTGTCGCCGCCGCCGTTGTCGTTTGCGGCGCGAACAAGAATCTGCGCGGTACCGTCTATGCCGTTGTTTTTAATAATATTCGCGATTTTGGCGTTTTTCAGATAATTCGTCAGACCGTCCGTGCACAAAAGCACATATTCGCCTTCGCCGATCGAATAGATGTTGAAATCGACGGGGACCTCGGGCTCCGTGCCGAGCGCACGGGTGATAAGGTTTTTATAAACGTGATGCTCCGCCTGCTCCGGGGTGATATATCCGCTGTCAAGAAGCGACTGCACGACGGAATGATCCTTTGTCAGGAGCTTCAGCGCGCCGTCCGAATACAGATACGCCCTGCTGTCGCCCGCGTGCGCTATGTAAAGATGCCCGCCCGTGATCATGGCGGAAACGATCGTCGTCCCCATGCCGCTGAGCGCCGGGTCTTCCTGAGATTTCGCATAGACGACCTCATTCGCTTTTGCTGCGGCGGAAATCATGACGTCTCCCGCCTCCCCTTCGGGAAGGCCGTCAGCGCATAACCGTTCGACCTCCTCGGCAAAAACCGCCGCCGCAACGGAGCTTGCTACGCTCCCGCCTGCGGCTCCGCCCATTCCGTCGCATACGACCGCGAAGACGCCGCCGGGGAATTCCCCGGTGCGGAAAGAGTCCTGATTTTCAAGCCTGACCTTGCCCACGTCGGTTTGTGCGGATGCAATCATAATTCATACCCTCTTTCAAAAGTAATCAATGGGTGATATTATCTGTAAATCGTAATGTTACGAATTGCTTTCTTTCCTGTTTTTCCGGAGCTGCCCGCAGGAAGCGTTGATATCAGAGCCGAGCGTTCTTCGAACGGTCACGTTGATATGAAAACGCTCAAGCACCGCGGTGAATCTGCGCACGTCCTGCTCCTGCGCGGCGGAAAGCCCCGTTTCCGTGACCTGATTCACCGGGATAAGATTCACGTGGCAGAGCATGCCGCGCAGTCTTGCGGCAAGCTCACGCGCATTCTCTTCGCTGTCGTTGACGCCGCGGATCAGCGTATATTCAAAGCTGACGCGTCTGCCTGTCTTTTCGGTGTGATCCTTTACGGCGGCAAGAAGCTCGTCGATCCCCCAGCGTTTATTGACGGGCATCAGTTTCCCGCGGATCTCGTCGTTCGGCGCGTGAAGCGAAATCGAAAGCGTTACGGGAAGCCCCGTCTGCGTCAGAGCGTATATTTTCGGAACGATCCCGCAGGTGGACAGAGAAATGTTCCGCACGCCGATATTCTGCCCGTTCGGATCGCTGATAAGGCGGATAAATCTCAGGGCGTTATCATAATTCACAAGCGGCTCGCCCATTCCCATCATCACGATATGGGATATCCGCTCGCCGAGATCGAGCCCGGCGGCGTAAACCTGCCACAGAATTTCCGACGCGGACAGATCGCGGACGCATCCGCCGATCGCCGAAGCGCAGAACGCGCAGCCCATATTGCAGCCGACCTGCGAGGAAACGCAAACGGAAAGCCCGTATTTGTAACGCATTACGACGGTTTCGACGAATTCCCCATCGTGCAGTCGAAACAGATATTTCACCGTTCCATCATAGCAGGAAACGAGTTTTTTTTCAATAGCGCAGGAAAATATCGCAAAATCGTTATCAAGCTTTTCCCGCAGCGTTTTCGGTAGATTCGTCATGTCCGCGAAGGACGCGGCGCACTGTACGTGAAGCCAGCGATATGTTTGATCCGCGCGGAATCTCGGCTCGCCGAGCCCTGCGAAACGGTCGCGCAGCTCTTCAAGACTCAATGATACGATATCTGTTTTCGTTTTGATTTGCTCCATTATGTTTTTTCCATCGCGCAGGCGTAAAAACCGTCGCAATCATCCCGGTGCGGCGAGAACCGAACGCCGTATTCACCGTATTCACCGAACGGCAGCGCCGGTCTGACCTCCTGAAATTCCGAATGAAGAGAAAGAAACCGCGCGACGATATCCTCGTTTTCCGACCGCGTGACCGTACAGGTGGAGTATACGATCCTGCCGCCCTTTTTTACGGCTCCGGCGGCGGCGCAGAGAATACCGTATTGCAGCTCGCAGAGCGAACCGATATCCGAAAGCTCCCGGTACCGCAATTCCGGTTTTTTGCGTATAACGCCGAGCCCGGAGCAGGGAACGTCGCAGATCACGCGGTCAAACGCCTCGTCCCCGGGCGTTTTCCCGGCGTCGAAAAGCTGCGGAACGATATTGGCAAGTCCCAGCTTTTTCGCTTCGTCTTCAATAAGACGAAGCTTATGCGCGTGGATATCGCGGCTTACGACCTCGCCGGTACCGTGCATCGACAGCGCTGCGAAAAAGCTTTTGCCGCCGGGAGCCGCGCACACGTCAAGCACGCGCATACGGTCCCTCGCGTCAAGCAGCTTCCCCGCGCAGGCGCTCGACAGGTCCTGAATATAGAACAACCCGTTTCGGAACGCTTCCGTATCACGAAAAGCAGCGGAGCCGTCGAAATAAAACAGTTCGGGTAAGCCGTCGACCGGGAGAATCGCGATATTCTGCGACGCAAGCTCGTGTTGCAGCGACGGGAAGTCCGTTTTCACCGTGTTGACCCGTCCGTAAACGCGCGCTTTCCGGCAAAGGCTATCAAGAAACGCCGTCAGATCGTCTCCGTAGACCTCCCGGAACAGGCCGATAAGCGGCGCCGGGACGGAATACTTCATAATCAGGAACGAAGGATCGTCCGGCGAAGGAAGAATCAGCCCGTTTTCCGCCGTTCTGCGAAGCACCGCGTTGATCATGCCGGACGCGTAACCGCATCCCTCCCGTTTTGCAAGGGAAACATATTCGTTCACCGCCGCGCGCGCCGGAACGCCGTCGCAGAACGTGAGCTCGTACGTCCCGAGACGCAGGAGCGTGCGCACGTTCGGTTTTATCCGCGTCCCTTTGCGCAGATACGCGCCGTATACGCCGTCGAGCGTCAGCTTGCGCTCCAGAACGCCGTAGACCAAACGCGTCGCCTGCGCCCGTTCGCGCGCGTCGGCGTCGGCTGCGTTCAGCGTATGGTTCAAACCGATATTGGAATAAGCGTTATTCCGTTCCACGTCGAGCAGAACGGAATACGCAAGCTCCCGCGCGTTGATGTGACGCATACCGTATCCCCGCCCGTTATCTTCTTCTGCGTGTGAATATCAGGATCAGACGCAGCAGGCTTGCAAGACTCGTTGCAAGCGCAGCGACGTAAGTCATGGCGGCAGCCGTCAGCATGCTTTTCGCGTCTTTGTATTCTTCCCCTTCGCCGACGAGGCTTTCTTCCTGAATGACCGAAAGCGCCCGTTTGCTGGCGTTCAGCTCTGTGGGAAGCGTCACGAGATGGAAGATCATGATCAGCGAATAGAGCGCGAGCCCGACGTAGATCAGCGGCTCGACCGAAAGATAATACCCCGCGATCGCAAGCGGGATCCCGACCCATGATGCGATATTGCACACCGGGACGATGGCGTTCCGCACCCGGATAGGCGCGTAGCCTTCCGCGTGCTGCGCCGCATGCCCGGCCTCATGCGCCGCGATACCGACCGCGGCGACGGAACAGGAATCGTATACGCCCTCGGAAAGACGGATCACGCCGCTTTTCGGGTCGAAGTGATCGGTCAGTTTCCCCGCGACGCGCTCCACGCGCACGTCGGCGATGCCGTAATGCCGCAGCACTGCCGTCGCAGCCTGCGCGCCGGTCAATCTGCGCGAGCTCATCCTGCCGGACATTTTTCTGTAAACGGACTTCACGCGGAGCTGCGCGACGATCGACAGAATAACGGCAGGGATTACGAGCAGAAGATAATAGATATCGATCCCGTAATAACCGTATCTCATCATTCATACCTCTTTTCTGAGTTCGTTCGGGATGCAATGGGTGAACGTTATAGTTTATGACCGCGCAGATACGCCTGAGCGCTCATGCGTTTTCCGCCCTCGGCCTGTATTTCGTCCAGAAGAAGCAGACGGTCCGTACAGGCAAGATACAGCTTTCCGTCGAGAGAAAGCAGTCCGCGCCGCCCTTCGGAAAGGATCTGCGTTTTTTCACACGAATAAACCTTAAACTTT
>JAFRTA010000120.1 GCA_017427315.1 Clostridia bacterium | reverse complement strand
GCGTCCTCCATGCGATCCGTCCTTTCGTTTTGAGGTCCTCACCTATAAGTAGATTTTTTTCGGGGAATATTCGCGGGAAAATAAAATATTTTTCAAACAATTCTGTATTATCATATCATATGTCGCGTTTTTTTGGAACAGGTAACGACAAAATGCAGATTTTTTCCGCAAATCTGCCCGATACCGTCACGAAAAATACTTCTTGACCCCGTAAT
The DNA here is from genome assembly GCA_017427315.1 of Clostridia bacterium. GTDB lineage: Bacteria > Bacillota > Clostridia > Oscillospirales > Acutalibacteraceae > RGIG2774. The sequence continues at coordinate 17,125 of JAFRTA010000120.1, read as the reverse complement.
GCGCAGCCTTCGCCGCGTCCGGGATCAGACGGAGCTGCCGCCGACGGAAAGAAGCACATTTTCCGTATCCGTCTCGGACGACAGGGACAAGAATGACGTTTTTCGGGTCAAAAGTTTCATTCCGGCACCGTTTGCGCGGTTTTGTGCTATGCTGTTTCCGAAAGGAGACGATCCCCATGACGACGACGTAAACGAATCCGATCAATACAAAGACGAAAAAAATGCATATAATTGAACATATAATGAAAAAGGAAAGGATGTTCTTTATGAAAAAGATTTCATTTTTATCCTTCGGTAAAATATTCCTGTCGATCGGCGCGATCCTGCTTTCTCTGCTGTGCTTCCCCGGGATCAATCGTGCGTTCTTTACCTTGCCGTCCGGTCTGTCCGGCGGACTTTGGGCAGCGGCATCCGGCCTGCCGCTGATCTGTTCCGCGGTCCTGCTGTTTCTGTTCAAAAGGGAGCTTCCCCTTTTTGACCTGATTTCGCCGATATTGTTCCTCCCCTGCGTATGCGCCGTGATATGGCTCGAAGCGGTCTTTCTGCAGTACGATACCGTTTCAAAAAACCTCGTGTTCCGCATCCTCGGCCTCGCCGCCGTCGCGGTAAGCGTTATCCTCTCGGCGTATTGGTTCCGCAATGCAAGGAAGCTCCGCGGCGAGGGGAGGGGAGATAAATTCTGATTTATCGCTCTGCGATAAATCAGAATTTATCTTAACTTCGCATCTTCGGGAAGAGATAAACATAAAGCGACCCGGGGACCGCCGAAAGGCGATCTTCCCGGGCCGTTTGATATCGGTCCGTTATTTCAGCATTTCCCCGAACGGGATATCGAAGCCCTTTTTCTTCAGGTCGAAATAATTGCCGAGGTTGTCGAAGAACGCGTAGATCTTGCCGAGCATCCCGGTGAACCACCGTCCCGCGGCGCGCGCCGGGCTGAAGGCGGGCTTCTGCGCGCCGTCCGTTTTTGTGAGCGTCAGCGTGTTGAAAACCTCGCCGGTCTCATAATCGTACGCCTTCACGGTGACCGCGTCGGGCGTGAAATCAATGAGGTTATAGACCACGCGGCCCGGGTCCTCGACGCCTACGCCGATATTCGGTCCGTACGTAAATTCCGCACCGCCTCTGGGATGGTTGATCGATCCGGAGACGAGATACACCGTGCCCTGCGCGTTCTCGATCACGCTGTCCTTTTCCACGGCCTGCACGGTCTCGCGGTCGTAGACCACGTTCGACACCGACCAGTAATGGCTGTGCCCGAGCAGCGCGATATCGATGTTGTTCTCGTCGATGATCGGCGACCAGAGAAGCCGCAGCAGCCGGTTCTCCTTCTCCCGCTTGGGCATGGTCTGCCCCCAGAGGTCATGGTGCATCATCAGCACGCGCCATTTCGCGTCCGGGTTCTGCCTGACCGCCTTTTTGATGAAAGCGGAGTGCGCCGCGCCGTCCGGGTTGTTGGAATCCATGACAAGGAACAGCACCCTGCCCTTCACAAACCACCAGTCGCCGCATTGGAAGCTTGCGAACGGCGTGCGCGTATGGTTCGGCAGATTCGTGAAATAGCGGTAATCCGCGCCCTTGCGGTCGTGGTTGCCCAGCGCCGTCGCAAAGGGGATCCCCTTGACGCTCGCGTCGGCGACCAGCGCGGTATACTCCTTACGCAGACCGCTGCTGCCCTGATCGCCCGCGGAGAGCAGCAGGTCGAGCCCGCCGCTTTTTTCGATCGCCTGACCGAGCACGTTCGAGAACAGAAGCGCCTGATTTTTATAACACGCGGGGTCGTCCTCCTCCTCGGATACGTGGATATCCGTGGTATACAGCGCAGTGAAGCTGTCGCCCGTGGTGGAGAAGCTGTAGATATCGCTCTTTTCCCCGTCCGTTTCGCAGGTATAATAGTAGGTGTTGTTCTCCGCGAGCCCCGTGAGCGTGACCTTCGCCGCGAGGTCGCCCTGCGCGGTCCGGACCGTTTCGCCGTCGAAGGCCTCCGCGCCGCTCATATCCGGGCTTTCGCTCAACAGCGCCGCGCACTTCTCCGTTCCCTCGGGCAGGTACCACGAGAGGTTGCGCTCGCTCTCGTCTCTGCCCGGCTGCAGGATGATCCCCTTCGGGACGTCCGCGTTATCGGCGAAATACGCGTCCCATTCCGTTTTTGTGATCGTCGCCGCCCCCGCGGGGACCGCGCAGAGCAGAAGCATCAGAACGGAAAGCAGAATACCGATCGATTTTTTCATTGCCGCGCCTCCGTGTTTCTCTTGATTCTCATATTTCGGATCTTATTTTCCGAAGCTCCGGCTTCGCCTCTCGGGCCTCGGGACTCGGGCCTCGGGCCTTTTAATACAACGACCACGCCCTGATCTTCAGGATCAGGTCGTAAAACCACCCGATCAGCCGCTGCCATTCGTTGCCGTCGACGAGGACCCTCGCCTGGATCCGCAGCCCGCGGAAATCCTCAACGAAGCCGTTATCGGTCCTCGCGTGAGAAACGACGATCTGTTTTGCGAAAACCGTCACGCCTTTTCCGCATTCGATCTCAATATCGTCTTCATTAACTGCGTCCGGCAGCGCAAAACCGTCCTCTGCCTCAAGCAGGTAATCGACGTAATACGTTCTTCCCGCGACGAGCGCCTCGTCGGTCGTGGTGCCCGCATAGTCGGAGGCGTATACGGGACCGCCGCTGTGGAAGCTGATCCGCACGTTCCCCGACACAACGGTGATGAACGCCGAATAATCCGCGTCCGTATGTCCGGCAACGTCGCTGTTCAGCTTCAGCGAGACCCTGCCGACCGGCTCCTGCGCGGCGGCGGGAAGGATCAGGCAGCAGCCGAGCATGCAGAGCGCAAGCACGACGGGAACGATTTTTCTGATCATGTCAAATCCTCCTGTTCTTTGTTGCGGTATAAAATCCGTTTTTCGTATTTTATTATACCACATTTTCGGGAATTTGCAACGCAAATTCCCGCTGCGCGAATGCGCCGCAAAGCGAGGTGTCGCTTTGCGAAAATGATGGTTCAATGTTCCCGGCGCAAAAACTCTGTTTTTGCTTACGGTGCTTTGCACCGTCGGCGCTTTCAGCGCCGGAAGCCGGGGTTATTATACCATTTTACAGTCACGCAGTCAATTCCCTTTCGGCGGGCATTTCGGAACAAATTTAACAATACTACCGAAAATATCCGCAAAACGACGCGGATTTTTTACGGTCGGCGCGTTGTTTTTTCCTTGACTTATATTCGAAATATATTGTATAATTTTAACATAAATATAAAACGTTTTTTCACAACTGACGGAAGCGCGGAAAAAAACCGCGGGGGAGTGGGAAAATGAGCTTGATTTTGTCGACCGTCTGGGCAGTCTGATCCTTCAAAGGGATCGGGTTGCCCTGTTTTGTTATACAGCACAAGGGAGGAAGACGAATGAAAAAAGTTGCGGTGATCATGGGCAGCGACAGCGATCTGCCTGTCGTCGAGAAAGCGATCGACACGCTGAAGGCGCTGGAGATCCCCTTTGAGGTCCATATTTTTTCCGCCCACAGAACGCCGGAGGAGACGAAAGCGTTCACGCAGAGCGCAAGAGGAAACGGCTTCGGCGTGATCGTCGCCGCCGCGGGCATGGCGGCGCACCTGGCGGGCGCGATCGCCGCGAATACGGTGCTTCCGGTGATCGGCATCCCGATCCGTTCCGCGTTCGACGGGATGGACGCCCTGCTCGCCACGGTCCAGATGCCCTCCGGCATCCCCGTCGCGACCGTCGCGGTGAACGGCGCGAAAAACGCCGCGCTGCTGGCGGCGCAGATCCTCGCCGTGGAGGACGCGGCGCTGTACGAGAAGCTCGCCGCCCTGCGCGAGACGGACCGGGAAGCGGTGCTGAAGAAGAACGCGGCAGTGGAGGAGAAATACAAATACTGATCTGTCGAGGCGCGGAACGCCTCGCAGATCAGTATTTCAGAATTTACAACGCAAAACATTCGGAAGGAGAAATAAAAATGGAAAAACGCGAGCAACTGTACGAAGGCAAGGCGAAGAAGGTCTTCGCCACGGACGACCCCGCATACTGCATCGTCTCCTATAAGGACGACGCGACCGCGTTCAACGGGCTGAAGAAGGGCACGATCCGCGGCAAGGGCGTCGTCAACAACAAAATGTCCAACTACCTGATGAGCCTGCTCGAAAAAGAGGGCGTGCCGACGCACTTCGTCGAGGAGCTGAACGACCGCGACGCGCTGGTGCGCAGAGTTTCGATCGTCCCGCTCGAGGTCATCGTGCGCAACGTGGCGGCGGGCTCGTTCTCCAAGCGCGTGGGCTGCCCCGAGGGCACGGCGCTGAAGACCACGATCCTCGAATACTGCTACAAGGACGACGATCTGGGCGACCCGATGGTGAACGACTACCACATCCTCGCCATGGGCTGGGCGACGAAGGAAGAGCTCGGCACGATCGCGGCGCTCACTTTCAAGATCAACGACTTCCTGAAGGACTTCTTCAAAAAGATCAACATCGACCTGATCGACTTCAAGATCGAGTTCGGCAGGACCCCCGACGGCAAGATCATCCTCGCGGACGAGATCTCCCCCGATACCTGCCGGTTCTGGGACTCGACCACACACGAAAAGCTGGATAAGGACCGCTTCCGCAGAGACCTCGGCGGCGTCGAGGACGCTTACGCGGAAATGATGAAGCGGATCTTCGGATAAATCACCGTGCGGAATACGCGGCGCGCCCGGCGCGTCCGCGCGTTCCGCATCGCGCATTTTCTGCGCTGCTGTTTCATGCGGCTCACGGCCGCGGAAAGGAAGGATATATGAGCGGAATCAGAGAAGAATGCGGCGTTTTCGGGATCTTCGCCCCCGAGACCTGCGACGTTGCGAGCTCGGTCTATTACGGGCTGTTCGCCCTGCAGCACAGGGGGCAGGAAAGCTGCGGCATCGTCGTGAACGACGACGGCGTGTTCAATTACCACAAGGACAACGGCATCGTCAACGACGTGTTCACCCCCGACCGGCTCGCCTCGCTGGGCAGGGGAAATATGGCGCTCGGGCACGTGCGCTACGCCACGACGGGCAACACCGGGAGGAAGAACGCCCAGCCGATGGTGGTCAACCACGTCAAGGGACACATGGCGCTGGCGCACAACGGCAACCTCATCAACTCCTATGAGCTGCGCTCGGAGCTCGAGCTGCAGGGCTCGATCTTCCATTCGACCAGCGACACCGAGGTCATCTCCTATATCGTCACCAAAGAGCGCCTGCGCTCCGACTCCATCGAACAGGCGGTGAACCGGGCGATGGACCGGCTGGAAGGCGCGTATTCCCTCGCCATCATGTCGCCGTCGAAGCTGATCGCCGCGCGCGACCCCCACGGCTTCCGCCCCTTGTGCTACGGCAAACGGGAGAGCGACGGCTGTTACATCGTCGCCTCCGAAAGCTGCGCGATCGAAGCCGTCGGCGGAAGGCTGATCCGCGAGGTGGAGCCCGGCGAGGTGCTGGTCTTTGAAAAGAACAACATTTTCTCCATCCGCGACCACTGCGGGACCGCAAAGCGGAACCTTTGCGTGTTCGAATACATCTATTTTGCGCGGCCCGACTCCGTGATCGAGGGCGCTTCGGTCCACGAGGCGCGGAAAAAAGCGGGCGAATACCTCTGGCTCGACAGTCCCGTGGACGCGGACGTGGTCATCGGCGTGCCCGACAGCGGCCTCGACGCCGCGCTCGGCTTCGCCTACGCCTCCGGCATCCCCTACGGCATCGGCTTCATCAAGAACAAATACATCGGCAGGACCTTCATCGCCCCCGGGCAGAAAACGCGCGAGGACCGGGTCCGCATCAAGCTCAACGCCATGTCCGCCACGGTCAAGGGCAAGCGCGTCGTCATGGTGGACGACTCCATCGTGCGCGGCACCACCTCCGGCCCCATCGTGAAGATGCTGCGCGACGCGGGCGCCGCCGAGGTCCACGTGCGCATCTCGTCTCCGCCGTTCCTGAACCCCTGCTATTACGGCACGGATATCGACTCGCGCGAAAACCTGATCGCCTGCCGCCACACGGTGGAGGAGATCCGGGATATCATCGGCGCGGATTCCCTCGCCTATATGCGGTTCGACCGCGTCAGGGCGCTCACCCCGCAGGGCGAGGCGCACGGGCTGTGCATCGGCTGCTTCAGCGGCGAATACTGCACGAGGATCCCCGAGATCCAGGCCAAGAGCAAATTCGAGAGCAAGATCTCCGAGAACAAGGAGGACGAGTGATGCGCGAAAGCTTCAGCGAGAGCTATAAAAACGCGGGCGTGGATATCACCGCCGGTTATAAAGCGGTCGAGCTGATCAAACGCCACATCGCCCGCACCGTGATCCCCGGCGCGATCGACGGCATCGGCGGCTTCGGCGGTCTGTTCGAGCTCGATCTCACGGGAATCCAAAAGCCCGTGCTCGTCAGCGGCACCGACGGCGTGGGCACAAAGCTGCGCCTCGCGTTCCTGCTGGACAGGCACGATACGGTCGGCGTGGACTGCGTCGCCATGTGCGTCAACGATATCATCTGCTGCGGCGCGAAGCCGCTGTTCTTCCTCGATTACATCGCCTGCGGCAAAAACGTGCCGGAGCGCATCGCCGCGATCGTCAAGGGCGTGGCGGACGGCTGCGTGCAGGCGGGCTGCGCGCTGATCGGCGGCGAGACCGCGGAAATGCCCGGGTTTTATCCCGAGGATGAATACGATCTTGCCGGTTATTCCACCGGCGTCGTGGATAAAAGCAGAATTCTGAACAACGGCGCGGTCAGAGCGGGCGACGCGGTGATCGCGCTTCCCTCGAGCGGCGTGCACTCCACCGGCTTCTCCCTCGTGCGCAAGGTCTTCGACGCGGAGAACAGCAAACGGATCTTCGACGCGCCCGCGGAGCTGGGCGGCAGGACCATCGGCGAAACGCTGCTCGAGCCCACGAAGATCTACGTCAAGCCCATGCTGGCGCTGTTCGACAAGGTCACCGTCAAGGCGGTGTCGCACATCACCGGCGGCGGCTTTTACGAGAATATCCCGCGCTCGATCCCGAAGGGGCTCGGCGTGCGGATCGAAAAAAGCGCGCTGCGCATCCCGCCGATCTTCGAACTGATCCGGAAGGAAGGCAATATCCCGGAGCGGGATATGTTCAACACCTACAACATGGGCGTGGGCATGTGCTGCACGGTCGCGCCGGAGGACGCGGACGAGGCGGTGCGGACGCTGCGGGACAACGGCGAGGACGCTTATATCATGGGCGAGATCGTTCCGGATTGCGAGGGCGTTTGCATTGAGTAAGAAAAACATCGCCGTCCTCGTCTCGGGCGGCGGCACGAACCTGCAGAGCATTTTGGACGCGCAGGACCGGGGCGAGCTCGGCGAGAGCCGCGTGACGCTCGTCATTTCGTCGAATCCCGACGCCTACGCGCTGACGAGAGCCGCAAAGCACGGGATCCCGACCGAGGTGCTCGTGCGCAGGGATTTCCCCGATATCGCGGCGTATTCCGCGGCGATCCGCGACGCGCTGCTGGAAGCGAAGGCGGACCTCGTGGTGCTCGCGGGCTTTATGACGATCATCGACGAACAGGTCTTCGAGGCGTTCCCCTATCAGATCATCAACATCCATCCCGCGCTGATCCCCTCGTTCTGCGGCAAGGGCTACTACGGTCTGCGGGTGCACGAGGCGGCGCTCGCGAAGGGCGTGAAGCTCTCGGGCGCGACGGTGCATTTCGTGATCCCCGAGTGCGACGCGGGCCCGATCATTCTCCAGAAGGCGGTCGAGGTCCGCGACGGCGACACCCCCGAAACGCTGCAGAAGCGCATCATGGCGGAAGCCGAGAGCGAGCTGATGCCGAAGGCGGTAAGGCTGTTCTGTGAAGATAAGATCGTTGTGAAAGACGGAAGGACCGTTATAAGATCAAAGACTAAAGACTAAAGACTAAAGACCAAAGACTAAAGATCAAAGACCAAAGACCTGAAGACGAAGACAGAAGCACTGACTTGAGTTCAGATCTCACGTCTTCAGTCTCACGTCTTCAGTCTTTAAACAAAAAGGAGCGTATCATCATGACAATCAAAACAGTGAAAGACGAACTTACGTCCATGCCCTACCACGGCAGGGGCATCATCCTCGGCAGGAGCGCCGACGGCAAAAAGGCGGTCGTCGCCTATTTCATCATGGGCAGAAGCGTCAACAGCCGCAACCGCGTGTTCGTTCCCGACGGGGACGGGCTGAAGACCAAAGCCTTCGACGAGTCCAAGATGGTCGACCCGCATCTGATCATTTATTCCCCCGTGCGCGTGCTCGGCAGCAAGACCATCGTCACCAACGGCGACCAGACCGACACGATCTACGAAATGATGGACCGTCAGATGACCTTCGAGCAGGCGCTGCGCACCCGCACCTTTGAGGACGACGCGCCCAACTACACCCCCCGCATCTCCGGCATCGTGCGCCGCGACGCGGACGGCATGAATTTCGCGCTTTCCATCATCAAGAGCGCCGAGGGCGATCCTTCGAGCGTCGAGCGCTTCACCTACGCGTACTCCGCGCCGAAGGCGGGCGTGGCGAAGTTCATCCATACCTATAAAAAGAACGGCGATCCGCTGCCGTCCTTCGAGGGCGAGCCGAAAACGATCATCCTTGACGATCAGGATATCGACGCGTTCACCGACACGGTCTGGAACGCGTTGGACGCGGACAATAAAATCTCCCTGTTCACCCGTTATATCGATATCGCGACCGGCGAGACCGAGACCCGCATCGTAAATAAAAACAACTGAAATATAAAAGAAGGAGCAGGACAAAATGAAGGAATTCGAACTCAAATACGGCTGCAACCCCAATCAGAAGCCCGCGCGCATCTTTATGGACGACGGAAGCGACCTCCCGGTGGAGATCCTCAACGGCAGACCCGGATTCATCAATTTTCTCGACGCGTTCAACAGCTGGCAGCTCGTGAAAGAGCTGAAGGAAGCCCTCGGGATGCCCGCGGCGACCTCGTTCAAGCACGTCAGCCCCACCTCCGCAGCGGTCGGCACGATCCTGCCCGACAAGCTGAAAAAGGCCTGCTTCGTCGACGATATCGAAGGGCTTGATTTGTCGCCCCTCGCCTGCGCCTACGCCCGCGCCCGCGGCACCGACCGCATGTCCTCCTTCGGCGACTGGATCGCCTTAAGCGAGGAATGCGACGAGACCACCGCACTGCTCATCAAGCGCGAGGTCTCGGACGGCGTGATCGCCCCCGGCTACAGCGACAAAGCCCTTGAGATTCTCAAAACCAAGAAAAAGGGCAACTACAACATCGTGAAGATCGACCCGGATTACACGCCCGCGCATCTCGAGCGCAAGCAGGTCTTCGGCGTGACCTTTGAGCAGGGGCACAACGATTTCAAAATCGACGAAGCGCTGCTCGCCAACGTTGTGACCGAAAACAAGGAATTCCCCGACAGCGCGAAGCGCGACCTGATCATCTCGCTCATCACGCTCAAATACACCCAGTCCAACTCCGTATGCTACGCGGCGGACGGACAGGCGATCGGCGTCGGCGCAGGGCAGCAGTCGCGCATCCACTGCACCAGGCTCGCCGGCAGCAAGGCGGACAACTGGCACCTGCGCCAGCATGAAAAGGTGCTGAACCTGCCCTTTAAGCCGGAGATCGGCAGACCCGACCGCGACAACGCGATCGACGTGTATATCTCCGATGACAGCGGCGACGTGCTGCGCGACGGCGAATGGCAGCGCCTGTTCACGGAACAGCCCGCCGAATTCACCAAGGCGGAAAAAAGAGCCTATCTCGATTCGCTTACCGGCGTGGCGCTGGGCAGCGACGCGTTCTTCCCCTTCGGCGACAACATCATCCGCGCAAAGCGCAGCGGCGTTTCCTACATTGCCGAGCCCGGCGGCTCGATCCGCGACGACAACGTGATCGAGGAGTGCAACCGGCAGGGCATCACGATGGCGTTTACGGGAATGAGACTTTTCCATCATTAAGGAGAGAAATATGAACTTTTTCGACGAACTGAAAAACTACGACCCCGAGGTCTTTGCGGATATGGACGCGGAGCTGCAGCGGCAGCGCGTGAACGTCGAGCTGATCGCCTCGGAGAACATCGTTTCCAAAGCCGTGCTGCTCGCCATGGGCAGCGTGCTGACCAACAAATACGCCGAGGGTCTGCCCGGGCACCGCTATTACGGCGGCTGCGCCGAGGTGGACAAGGTGGAGGATATCGCCCGCGAGCGCGTGAAAAAGCTGTTCGGCGCCGAGCACGCGAACGTGCAGCCCCACAGCGGCGCGAACGCGAACCTCGCCGCCTTCTTCGCGTTCCTCGAGCCCGGGGACACGGTCATGGGCATGGATCTGTCGCAAGGCGGCCATCTCTCCCACGGCTCGCCGGTCAACATCAGCGGCAAATATTTCAAGGTCGTCCCCTACGGCGTCAGCAGCGAGACGCACCGCATCGACTGCGACGCGGTAGAGCGCATCGCGAAAGAATGCCGCCCGAAGATGATCGTCGCGGGCGCAAGCGCGTATTCGAGGATCATTGATTTCAAGCGATTCCGTGAGATCGCCGACGAGGTCGGCGCGTATCTGATGGTCGATATGGCGCACATCGCAGGGCTCGTCGCCGCGGGCGAGCACCCCTCCCCCGTCCCCTACGCCGACGTGGTCACCACCACGACGCACAAGACGCTGCGCGGTCCGCGCGGCGGTCTGATCCTCTGCCCCGAAAAATACGCGAAGCAGATCGACAAGGCGGTATTCCCCGGCACGCAGGGCGGCCCGCTCATGCACATCATCGCGGCGAAAGCCGTCGCCTTCGGCGAGGCGCTGCAGCCCGCGTTCAAAGAATATCAGCGGCAGGTCGTGAAAAACGCCGCGTATCTCGCCGATAAGCTGCTCGAAAAGGGCTTCAGCCTCGTCTCCGGCGGCACGGACAACCATCTCGCGCTGCTCGATCTGCGCGGCACGAACGTGACCGGCAAGGAGCTCGAACACAATCTCGACGAGGTGCATATCACGGCGAACAAGAACACCGTGCCCGACGAGCCGCTGTCGCCCTTCGTCACCAGCGGCCTGCGCGTCGGCACCCCCGCCGTCACCACCCGCGGCTTCAAGGAGCCCGAGATGGAAAAGATCGCCGGCTGGATCGCGGACGCAGCCTTTGATTTCGAGGCGAGCCGCGAGCGCATTGCCGCCGAGGTCGCGGAATTGACAAATAGGTTCCCGATTTATTAAGTTATTAAAGACCAAAGACTAAAGACTATAGACTAAAGATCAAGGATCCACATGCTGAGACAGAAGCACTGGTTTCCCTTTCAAGTCTCAAGTCTTCAGTCTCAAGTCTTTAGTCTTAACGATCAAGTCTTTAAGCACTCCACAACAGTTGAGGTAAATTGCAGATGAAAGTTTTAGTCGTGGGCGGCGGCGGACGCGAACACGCCTTGATCAAAAAACTGAAGGAGAACCCGCTCGTCACCGAAATCTTCGCCTATCCCGGCAACGGCGGCATCGCAGCGGACGCGGTCTGCGTCGGCACAAGCGCCACGGATATCGACGGCATCGTCGAATTCGCGAAGAATGAAAAGATCGACTACGCGGTCGTCACCCCCGACGATCCGCTGATCCTCGGCGCGGTGGACGCGCTGAATGAGATCGGCGTGCCCTGCTTCGGTCCCGAAAAAAAGGCGGCGATCATCGAGGGCAGCAAGATCTTCTCGAAGAACTTAATGAAAAAATACGGCATTCCGACCGCGGCTTACGAGGTGTTCGAAAACCCGGCCGACGCGCTGGAATACCTGAAGACCGCGCCGATCCCCGCCGTCGTCAAGGCGGACGGCCCCGCGCTCGGCAAGGGCGTGATCATCGCCGAAACGCGCGAGGACGCATACCGCGCCGTCGAATCCATGATGAACGACCGCATTTTCGGCGCGAGCGGCACGAAGATCGTCATAGAAGAGTTCCTGACCGGTCCCGAGGTCTCGGTCTTAAGCTTCACCGACGGCAAAACCGTCGTGCCGATGGTCTCCTCGATGGACCACAAGCGCGCGCTGGACGGCGACAAGGGCCTGAACACCGGCGGCATGGGCACCGTCGCGCCGAACCCCTATTATACCGAGGAAGTGGCGAAGGAGTGCATGGAAAAGATCTTTCTGCCCACGGTCGACGCGATGAACAAAGAGGGCAGGACCTTCAAAGGCTGCCTCTATTTCGGGCTGATGATCACACCCGACGGCCCGAAGGTCATCGAATACAACTGCCGCTTCGGCGACCCCGAGACGCAGGTCGTGCTGCCGCTGCTGGAAAGCGACCTGTTCACGGTCATGCGCGCCGTCACCGACGGCAGACTCGCCGAGACGGAAGTGAAGTTCAAAGACGGCTGCGCCTGCTGCGTGATCCTCGCCTCGGACGGCTACCCGCAGAAATATCAGACGGGCTTCCCGATCACCGCGCCGGGGACGCTGCCCCACGGCGCCGAGATCTTTTACGCCGGCGCGAAAAACAAGGACGGCGTGCTCGTTTCCGCGGGCGGCCGCGTGCTGGGCGTGACCGCGCTGGCGGACGACCTGAAGACCGCGGTGGAATACGCCTACGACGCGGCAGGGACCGTGCATTTCGAGAACGCGCGGATGCGTTCGGATATCGGCGCCCGCGCACTCGCGGCGGAGGATATAGACTAAAGACCAAAGACTAAAGACCAAAGACCAAAGACGAAAGACCAAAGACTAAAGATCAATTCACGACATACACAGAAGCATTGACTTCGATTTTAGGTCTCAAGTCTTCAGTCTCCAGTCTCAGGTCTTACGCGACAACCAACGACAAACGGGTGAAAACTAATGGTATACAGAGTTTACGTTGAAAAAAAGGAAGGGCTCGCCCACGAGGCGGCTTCTCTGCTGACCGACGCGCGGGAGCTTCTCGGCGTCGACCGCCTTGAGAACGTGCGGATCCTGAACCGCTACGACGTGGAAAACATCGACGAAGCGCTGTTTGAGCGGTGCAAAACGACGGTTTTTTCCGAGCCGCAGCTCGACGACGTGACGGACGGCGTGAACGCCCGCGGCGGCACGGTCTTCGCGGTGGAATACCTGCCCGGGCAGTTCGATCAGCGGGCGGATTCCGCGGCGCAGTGCATCCAGCTCATTTCGCAGGGCGAGCGTCCCGACGTGCGGTCGGCGAAGATCTACGTGCTTTACGGCAATCTCTCCGTGGGCGAGATCGAAAAGATCAAAAACTACGTCATCAACCCCGTGGAGAGCCGCGAGGCGACGTTGGATATTTTCGACACGCTGAAAACCGAATACGAGATCCCGACCGAAGTCGAAACGCTGACGGGCTTCCTCGGCTACGACGAAAAGCAGCTCGCGGAGTTCGTCGAGCGTTACGGCCTTGCGATGGACCTGGACGATATCCGCTTCTGCCGCGACTATTTCCGCAGCGAAAAGCGAGATCCGACGATCACCGAGATCCGCATGATCGACACTTACTGGTCGGATCACTGCCGTCACACCACGTTCCTGACCACCATCGACAGCGTGCACTTTGAGGACGGTTTCCTGCAGCGCGCCTACGACGAATATCTCTCCGTCAGAAAAGAGCTGGGCAGGACCAAGCCCGTCAATCTGATGGATATCGCCACGCTCGCGGCGAAATATCTGAAAAAGCAGGGCAGGCTCGACAAGCTCGACGAATCCGAGGAGATCAACGCCTGTACCGTAAAGATGAAAATAAAAACCGACGGCGAGGACGAGGACTGGCTGCTGCTGTTCAAGAACGAGACGCACAACCACCCGACCGAGATCGAGCCCTTCGGCGGCGCGGCGACCTGCATCGGCGGCGCGATCCGCGACCCGCTCTCCGGCAGAGCCTACGTCTACGCCGCGATGCGCGTGACCGGCGCGGCGGATCCCACCGTGCCGGTGAGCCAAACGATGAAGGGCAAGCTGCCCCAGCGCAAGATCGTCACCACCGCCGCGGACGGCTACAGCTCCTACGGCAACCAGATCGGTCTCGCCACGGGCGTCGTCGACGAGATCTATCACCCCGGCTACGCCGCGAAACGGATGGAGATCGGCGCGGTCATCGCCGCGGCTCCCGCCGCGAACGTGCGCCGCGAGCGCCCCGCACCCGGGGATATCGTGATCCTGCTGGGCGGCAGGACCGGCCGAGACGGCTGCGGCGGCGCGACAGGCTCCTCGAAATCCCACACCCTGAGCTCCCTGACCACCTGCGGCGCGGAGGTCCAGAAGGGCAACGCCCCCGAGGAACGCAAGCTCCAGCGCCTGTTCCGCAGCGAGGAGGCGTCGCGTCTCATCAAGCGCTGCAACGACTTCGGCGCGGGCGGCGTTTCCGTCGCCATCGGCGAGCTCGCGGACGGGCTCGACATCGACCTGAACGCGGTGCCGAAAAAATACGAGGGCCTTGACGGCACGGAGCTCGCGATCAGCGAATCGCAGGAGCGCATGGCGGTGGTCGTCGCCCCCGGGGACGCGGCGCGGTTCAAAGAGCTTGCGGAAAGTGAAAATCTGGAAGCGACCGTCGTCGCCGTCGTCAAAGAGGAACCCCGCCTGACGATGAAATGGAACGGTAAGGTGATCGTGGACGTCTCCCGCGAGTTCCTGAATTCCAACGGCGCGGAAAAACATATCGATATCGCGCCCGAAAAGGCAACGTCCTATGAGAAGCCGCGCGTCGACGATTTCGCGGAGGGAATGAAAAATCTCGTTTCCGAGCTCAACATCTGCTCGAAGAAAGGCCTTTCCGAGCGGTTCGACTCCACCATCGGCGCGGGCACGGTGCTGATGCCCTTCGGCGGAAAATATCAGCAGACCCCGATCCAGGCGATGGTGCACAAGATCTCCTCCGAGAAAAAACATACCGACAACTGTTCTTATATGGCGTGGGGATATAACCCGCTGATCGCGGAAAAGAGCCCCTTCCACGGCGCGTATCTCGCCGTGGTGGAGTCCGTCTCGAAGCTGATCGCGGCGGGCGCGTCCTTCGAGGACGTATATCTCACCTTCCAGGAGTATTTCGAAAAGCCGCGGCGCGACGAAAAGCGCTGGGGCAAACCTCTCGCAGCGCTGCTCGGCGCGTTCGAGGCGCAGATGCGGCTCGGGATCGGCGCGATCGGCGGCAAGGATTCCATGAGCGGCAGCTTCGAGGACCTCGACGTGCCGCCCACCCTCGTTTCCTTCGCCGTCACCACGGGCACGACCGACGAGGTCGTCACCCCCGAATTCAAGGGTGCGGGGCACAGGGTCGTGCTGCTCGCTCCCGAATACGACGAAAACGGTCTGCCGAAAACCGATTCTCTGCTTTCCGTCTTCGCGCAGGTCACCGCTCTCGCGCGGGCGGGGAAAGCCCTCGCGATCTATACCCCCGGCATGGGCGGCGTCGCCGAGGCTGTGTTCAAGGCGGCGATCGGCAACGGGATCGGTCTGCGCTTCGACGATAAGACGGACGTTCCCGCGCTCTTCGATTACCGTTACGGCGCGTTTATGATCGAGCTGGCGGACGACGAGCCCGTCGGGAAGACGGTCGGCGTGACCACGGAAAAGCCGAGCCTCGTTCTGCGCGGGCAGGAGCTCGGCCTTGACGGGCTTCTCGCGCCTTACGAGAAAAAACTGAACGGGATCTATCCCTTTATGAATACGGAAGACCGTCCCGCGCCGCAGGCGTTCACGTACGGGGCGGCGTCCTATCCCGCGCCGGCGGTGAAAACCGCGAAGCCGCGGGTGCTGATCCCGGTCTTCCCCGGCACCAACTGTGAATACGACACCGCCAAGGCGTTCGCCGACGCGGGGGCGGAGCCGGAGATCTTCGTGATCAACAACCTTTCCGCCGCGGGCGTCGCCGAAAGCGCGGAGGCGTTCGCGAAAAAAATCAACGAGAGTCAGATCGTGTTTATCCCCGGCGGGTTCTCCGGCGGCGACGAGCCGGACGGCTCGGGCAAATTCATCACGGCGTTCTTCCGCGGCGCCGCCGTCACGGACGCTGTGACCGCGCTGCTCGACGAGCGCGGCGGGCTGATGGGCGGCATCTGCAACGGCTTCCAGGCGCTGATCAAGCTCGGCCTCGTGCCCTACGGCATGATCACCGAGACGAAGCCGTCCGACCCGACGCTGACCTTCAATACCATCGGCAGGCACCAGTCCATGATCGTGCGCGTGCGCGTCGCCTCGAACAAATCCCCGTGGTTCTCCGCGGTGAAGCCCGGCGAGATCTATTCGGTGCCGATCTCCCACGGTGAGGGCCGTTTCTACGCGCCGGACGAGGCGATCCTGCGCCTCGCCGAAGACGGGCAGATCGCCACGCAGTACGTGGATCTTGACGGAAACGTCTCCGCGGATATCCGCTTCAACCCCAACGATTCCGCCTTCGCCGTCGAGGGCATCACCTCGCCCGACGGCCGCGTCTTCGGAAAGATGGGCCATACCGAGCGGTGGAACGCGGGGCTCTACAAAAACGTCCCCGGCGAATACGATATGAAGCTGTTTGAATCCGCGGTGAGATTTTTCAGATAGAGCGGAATTCGGAGTTCGGAGAGCGGAGATGTTTCGGGAGCGTTTTCTTATGGAAGATACGAACGTATACGGCATAAAGATCATCTACCGCAATACGGTCGGCGACAAGACCGTTTATGAAGAATCCGTGCTTAAAATCCGGGCGGATTCCTTCGATGAAGCTTACGGTCTTGCCGAAAAATACACAAAGGACATGATCGACGCCTGCGACGGAGAACCCAACCGAAACGGCGTTCCCGTACGCATCAGCGTCGCGGCGTACGTCGACTGTTTTCATATGCAGGAGGAAAACGATAAGATCGAAGAGGTTTTCAGCACATTCATAAAAAATGAAACGTCTCTTTCGGAAGAAGAGCTGCTGAAACAGCTGACCTCGGTCTGCTCGGAAGAAGACCTGAAGCCTTTTCTGCATTTTTGAAACCTTCAATCAGCAACGAGCAACCAACAACCAGCAACCAACAACCAGAAACTAACAACGAGCAACCGGCAACCAGCAACCGGCAACTAACAACGAGCAACGAGCAACCAGCAACCGGCAACTAACAACGAGCAACCAGCAACCGGCAACTAACAACGAGCAACCAGCAACCGGCAACTAACAACGAGCAACCAG
>JAFRTA010000119.1 GCA_017427315.1 Clostridia bacterium | reverse complement strand
TCAACAAATCAGTATTTCAGTGAACAGAAAAATGTGAAATGTGAAAAGTAATTACATTTTACATCTCACATCTCACATTTCACGGAAATTCTGATTTGTCGAATTCCGCAACAATACGTCAAAGGCAAACCCCCTTTTCGGATAAAACGGTTTATCCGAAAAGGGGGTTTCTGTCGGAACAAAAATGATATCAGCCGATCTTTAACCGCGCCTTCGCCAGCTTTTCAAAGAACAGGCGGTAACGGTGCAGAAGGTCCACGTTGCGGGAAATAATGAATTTCAGCTTCTCCCACGTGGTCATGCTGTCGATCGTGTCGTACCAGTAGCGGGTCGGAACGTACATATACCACTCGTTCAGCTCGTGCTGCGTGCCCTCGTTCATCATGGTAACGCCGTATTCTTTAAAATCCGCCACAAGCTGTTTGCGCGCGTCTACGGCTTTGCAGAGATTCGCAAACTCGCCCACGCCTGCGCTCGCTTTCCAGAAGCGCCAGCTCAGCTCCGAACGAAGGACGTGTTCAAGCTCTTCACCCGACGAGGCAGATTTCGCAGTCTCCCAGTATTGATCCGCTTTGCAGGTCTCGCCGGGCAGGAAGACGAAGGTCTCGAGCATCTGCTCATAGATGCCGACGTGCGTGCGCGCCGCAGCTTTGTTCGTAAGGTCGATATAATCCCGGATCGATTGCCAGCCGTCGCCGTAATACGCCTTGAGGAAGCCGTTCATCTCAGCGTCGTAATCGCAGTAGGGATCCTGCAGCAGCTTTGAGATCAGGTATGCGCGCAGCTCGCCGAATTCGGTGTTGCAGGCGTCGACGTAGTAGTTGCCCTCTTCATAAATACCGCGGGCATGGTTCTCGTAAAAGATTTGCATATTCCGCTGCAGCACGCCGAAATCCGGGAACGGCCCCGTGGTTTTCGAATAGTTCGTGGTGTAATCCCAGATATACAGCCGGTCGGACAGTTCGGACCAGTCTTTCAGGTCCTGCATGAACGCGGCGTTTTCCGGGCAGTCCGGATCGTCCAGCGGATGCGAGAAGCAGCACTCGATGGAGCACAGACGCACGCATACGTTGGGCTCGGGCTTGACCTGCGTGGGCGCTTTGCGCGTGTACTGGTACGCAAATGTGTCGATCACGACGTTATCATAACCCGCCGCAGCGACGGCGCGGGCGATCCGGTTCACGAAGGTGAGCATCGTGCCCGCGTGGGAGCCGTTCGCCTCATCCAGCGCGCGGCAGGCGTCGCATTCGCAGTAATGCCGGTTATCGTTCTGCGTCAGCGAAAGGATCTGAAGCGCGGCGTTCGGGTCGTGCGCCCACGAAAGCATGTTCAGGACTTCGCTTTCCACGATCCGATACACGTCCTCGTTGGTCAGGCAGAGCTGGTCGCCGGTGCGCTCGCCCTCGTGCAGCGCGAAATACTCGGGATGCGATTCAAAATAGGTGTTGGCGGAGCAGAACGTCGTGGCGAGCGAATGGGCGAACGTGATATAGTTCACGGTACCGCCGAACGCGCCGGGGATGGAGCGGTAAATGCCGCCGTTGAGCCCGTTCATCAGCGAATACTCGGTGTCGCGGGGCGAATGCCAGTCGGTGTCGGTATATTCAAAAAAGGGCGTATAGGCGACGTCGATCTTTTCCGGCAGCAGCACCCCGGCCTGCTCCGACGTCATGCCGCGCTCTCTCGTATAGACCTTGCAGCCGCCGTATTTCTCAAGGAACGCATAGACCGCGTTGCTGTTTCCCCGCGTTCCTGCGCCCGCAAGCGCGACGCCGTTTTCCAAGCTGCGCAGGATGTAGCTGCCGTCCGGCCTCCCAGCCACGTCGATCCCGGCAGCGGATCCGATATACACGCCGAAACGGTTTTCAACCTCGTCCGCCGTTACGACGGGCAGCTCCAGACCGAATAAGCCGGAGAGCCGCTCCTGCAGCCGCGTCGCAGCCGCCGACTCATAAGCGTTTGCATCGGGTGCAGTAACGATCACGGCGTCCTCCGTTAAAGGCGCGGGCGCCGTCTCCGCCGCGAACGCGCTCCACGGCAGACAACAGATCAGGACAGAAAACATAACGATCACCGAAACGATTTTTTTCATAAAATTACCTCCTAAAAGGATACGGGCAGCAAGCGGGTCAGTCCGCCTGCGAAAGCTTTTCGCCGAGTTCATTGCGGACGGCGAAGAATACGGCGGGGTCGTCTGTATACTTCGTCATACCGCGGGTGACGCGGCGGATGAGTTTTTCGGTCTCTTTTTCGCCGAGCTTCTCTTTTGCGAGCGTCAGAAGGTCGAAATCCTCCATGCCGTCCCGCACGTCCTTGAGGCGCAGAGAGACCACCGGGTCGGTCGTGCCGATTTTACTGCCCGGATAGAGCAGCAGTCCGTCGCCCGCCTCGTCCGCGTCGGTCGCTGCGCCGTAAGTGACCGGATTGGTCCACGGATCGCCTGCGAAGCCCCAGTTGCAGGTCTCATAATAGAGGAAGCCGTTCACGTTCTGCATGCGCTGCTGCCAGAACAGGATGCGGTGCTTCAGTCCGTTCTGGAACGTAAAGAGATTGCAGTGGCCGCTGCCGTCGGAGGGCCCGCAGCAGACGTACCACCACAGACGGTCGCCCTGCGCCTCGCGTTCGTCGATCCACGGACGGATCTCATCGAGATAGTCGCTGATCGGGCAGAGGATATCGACCGTGTTTTCCTCGATGCCCGTCGCCGTGCGCAGGTTGCCGTTGTGGTCCGTCACCTCATAATCTCCGAACGGGACCACCATATGATAGCCCGGGCAGAGCCTGCCGAGCCGTTCGACGATGGCGTCGAAATTGTCGATCCGGTCCGCGTCGAAGGGTTCGTCGACCGGGTAAAAATAAGCCTTTGATTCCCACAGCTCGTTCGACGTGACTTTTTCGTAATACCGGACGAGCTTTTCGTCGTCGGTTTTCGGATAGGGGATGCAGAACGCCGTGACGCGCGGATCGTTCATGTATTCCTCCGCCCGCGGATCGAGCAGGTCGAAGGGCAGGAAGAACGCGCAGAGCTTATGCTCCAGCAGGCAGTCGTAATATTTTTTATAAACTTCCTCCTGTTCGGGGCTCAGCGTGCTGCTGCCGTCGTAGAAAGAAAGCCACGTGTTCGTGCCGTAAAAGTCATAGGGCAGACCCGCCGCCAGAGGAAAAAGCGAACCGTTCAAGCCCACCGCGGTCGCGCTTGCGCTCGTCTCGGGCAGCGCGAAATTCCATACGGTTACGGTGATGCGGGCGTCTTTGACGCAGACGTTGTTTTCGTCGCAGATAGAGACGATCGAGACGTATTCCCCCGCGTCGGCGTCTGCGTCGGCGCGGAATTCGATATAAAAGGTCTGCGAACGGTTTTTCTCAAGCGTGACGGCCTCGCCGCCGTAAGGGATCAGCGGATCGGGGAACTCACCGGAGAACACGTCGCCATGTCCCTCGATATCCAGATACGCCGCTTTCCAGACCGAGGCAGAGAGCGTCTTTCCCTGCGCGTTTTTTGCGGGGGAGACGCGGATAAGAAAGCCCTTTTCCGCCGCGTCCGTACTCACGACGAGCTGACAGCCCTCGGTCTCGTTTTTCGCCATACGGACGGTGAAATCCCGGTCCCGTCCGAGGTTGTCCGTCGGTTTCGGCTTTTCCGTCGGGTGGGCGAAATCGTAATACAGCTCCGCGTCCGCCGTCTGCACGCCTCCCTGCGGGAAGACCGTGCGGTAGGAATCGTAATACTTCGAAAAGCTGATCTTCGCGCCCAGCGGCATCAGCAGGGCGAGCAGAAACGCGATGATTTTGTTGAACAGGTCGACCATGGGACGCTCTCCTTTCATGCGGTCGTTTTTTTATTTTTTCCTTCTCTTTTTTTCGTGCGCAACGGGTTCTTTTTTCTTCTTCGGCTGAATCGGCAGATATTTTACGAGCGTCTTGGCCGTCTGCTCGACGTCGACGTGGTGGAATCGGAGCTTTTGCATTTCATCGTAGTCCGGAACGCCCTTCTTTTCCCGTACGGCGGTCAGGACCAGCCACACGAAACAGCAGACGAACAGGATCGACATCCAGAACTGCCAGAACGTCCAGCCGGTGTTCAGGTAATTCTTTTCCCACGGCGTGCTGTGCACGCGGAAGTTTTCCCAGAAGCCCTTCGCGGCGGCGAACAGCATCCCCCCGATGGGGTAGATATACCCTTTGTGCTTTTTCGCCAGCGTATAAATCAGGACGATACAAATGATCACGATAACGAACGACGAAAGCGCGTCGTAGATCTGCACCGGGAAGGTCTTATAGCCGAGCTCCTCGTTCCAGATCCCGTTCGGATCCGCCTCGCCGTAGCAGCACCCGCCGAACGTGCAGCCGATCTTAACAAAGGTCATCACGCTGTAAACGCTCGGCGCGAGATAATCGGTCAGCTTGCGGAACGGTTCGCGGCAGAGAAGACAGTACAGAAGCCAGAACAGCGGCAGGAACATCGGGATGCCGTAATTGCGCAGCTTCTCGAAATGATCGTAGGCGCCGTCGCTCGCGGCGTAAAGCAGCCCGTTCTCGATCCATGCGGTCATCGCCGCAGACAGAAAACCGAAGACGAGCGTAAATATACTGTAGAACGCTGCGCGCGGACGGGGATAGGAAAACCGGTTCGCAAGACACTGATAAATGATCATGACACTGACAAGACCGAGAAAAAACATCAGGTCATAGATGTGGACCGTCCCGCCGAACAGATGCAGCTCGGGATACATTTCCGTCAGCTCCTTTTTTAATGCTTCAATATATATGGCCTTTTAATTGCGGGGTATTTACTCCTGCCGGATCACGGCTTTGTAGCCGACCCCCCGGACAGCAACGATCTCGAACGCTTCCGGATCCCCCAGCTTCTTCCTGATCCTGCCGATATGCACGGCGACCGTGGCTTCGTCGCTTTCGCTGTCGTAGCCCCAGACGCGCTCCATCAGCTCCGTTTTCGTGAAGACCTTTTCCGGGTTCGAGAGCAGAACGTGCAGCAGAAGAAACTCTTTTTTCGGCAGGTGGATCAATCCGGTTTCCGTTCTGACCTCAAAGCGGTCAAAGTCGATGAATACGCTGCCGATGCGAATATTGCTTCCGCCGTGATCCCGCGCCCTGCGCATCAGAGCGCGGCAGCGCAGGCTGATCTCAAGCGCGTCATACGGCGCTTTGATCCATTCGTCCAACCCGAGGCGGTAGAGCTGCATTGCAAGCTCCCTGGCGTCCTGCCGCGTAACGACGATGATCACAGTGCCCGGGAAGCGGACGTGCATGGTCTGGACGATGTCGATCATATCCTCGTCGGAAACGTTTCTGTTGCCGATCAGCACAAGATCGATGCTTTCTTTTTCGAGGATCTCAAACAGATCACGCTTGTTTTCGGCGTGAAAAAGATTCACCTCGTCTTTATGGAAATACCGGTCCCGCAGTTCTCTGATCCGTTTGGAGTGCGCCGGGACAAGCGTCAGGATGCCGACCATGTTCTCACCTCTCGCTTCGGCTTCGATTTCGGCAAATATGAAATAACTGTGTCTTTCTTATCCATATTGTAAATAATAATTAACAGACGTTGTTTTTTCGCCGGAACCCCGAATTTGTTTATCAAAAGTTTAAAAACTTATCCTATAATACAATCAGAATTATATTAATAATATACAAAGTCTGCGAAATTTTCCGTCTTTTCTTCTCCTTATTTACGGCGTTTCTTCGTTTTGTTTGCTTTTTGATCCGCTCTCTTGGCGTCCCGCATCGCTTTTTTGAGCGTCCTCGGCCGCGGTTCGGCGGGATACCTTATATAAAGGAATACGATCACGGCGGCGCAGATCGCGATGATCAGAACGCAGGCGCATTGCCAGAACGTAAAATGCCCGAAGAACTCGCGCTCATGGTCATACCCGTAATAGATGCGGTATTCGAGAAAGAATCTGCCGACGCACCAGAGCCCGCCGCTGAAAAAGAGGGCGGCGCCCCTGCGGTAAGACTTTGTGTGAATGTATTTGTAGGTTATAAACAGGATGAGCGCAGAGATCAGGATCTCGACGTGCTGAACGGGGAAAACGTTCGTTTGCAGTTTATGGGAATAAGGTCCCCATTCGCACGGGACGCCGAAGCAGCAGCCGGCGGCGAGGCAGCGGACCTTTGTGGTGAGGATCAGGATCATCGCTCCGGGCTGCAGAAGATCGTAGGTATCCCGCAGAGAGACCTCGGCAGCGGACTTGCCCCGTTTCTCCCGCAGATAACGGCGCACAAGCTTTTCGATCTCAACGCCGATCAGCACGACGACGACCACGGTAATGATCGTGCCGAAGATCGTGCGATTGAAATATCCGGGGATGCTCATCAGTTTATGGACCCAGTTATAAACGTAACCGCCGAGGTGTGAACCCCAGAAGCCGAAGCCGATCATGATAACGATATAGATGAGGGAGCGGATCCTGCCGACGCCGTATTTATAGCGCCAGAACCGGTTCGCGAGCAGCACCGCGGCGAAACCCGGGAGATAGATCATATTATAAAGCATATCCAGCGATATCGACATTTGATCACCTCATTTCTGCGATCATTATATATTAGAAAAATACGCTTGTCAATACCGCATCCGATCCACGGTAAGCTCTCGGCGGAAAGCCGATCATTATATATAATCATTGCAAACAATCATATTGAAAGGATGATGCACATGACAACATTCACCAAACGGACCTCCGGCAGGCTGCTGGCCGTTCTGCTGTCGATGCTGATGATCATGACGAGCGTCAGCGTCTGCTTTACCGCGTCTGCGGCGGGAGCAAACAGCGTTACGACTGCCCAGTGGAGCACGCTGGCGAACGCGCTGCGGAGTACGAATGTGGCGAACGCTTCGTTCAACGGCACGAACGCCGTGACCGTGGATGACCCGAGCGGAGACGTTTACACTGCCGCTCAGGCTTACTTCGCGGTGCTGAACGCCTACATTTACAAGGCAACCGGCAGCGGCGGTTCCGAAGCGGAATCGAAATACACCTACCGTACGTCCTCCCAGGTGCGCGATCTCATCAAGACAGAGATGCAGTCACGCATGGGGGACGACTACAACGCCTACAACGCAGGTAACGTGCTGACCTATCTCGGCGGCAACGTGACCGTGAGCGGCAGCACGAACACCACGCAGAGCAGCGTACCTACGACGACGGTGACGGTCACCGTGACGCGCTCGTCCAACATCCTGCAGTGCGCGACGCTGAACGACGCGAAAAACATGCCGACGTACAAGTACACGATCAGCCACACCAACACGCGCAATTATACGCCCTCGGGCTGCGGCGCAAAGAAAACTTATTATTGCACCTGCAGCGGCACGAGCGAAACCACCGGCACAGTGGACTACGATATCTCGCTGCTGACCGCGTATCAGAATGCGCTGACCGGCAACGCTTCGACTCTGAACGCCGATCAGGCGGGCCAGATCGCGCTCGGCTACGACGCGCTTGCCGCGGCGTACAACGCGATCACCACCGCGAAGGCGAACGCCGTCAACAAGTTCGGCGCGACGATCGTTGCGCATTTCTTCAGCGCTTACGACGACGCGATCGGCGCGCTCGAGACCTCGATGCTCATCGCGCAGTATATCGGCAGAATTGCCGAGATCAAGGAAATGCTTGCCACCGATATCGACGGTTTCACGAAGGCGCAGCTCATTTCCCTGTATAACAACCTCGATACGGCGTATACAGCATATCTGAACATCGGGAACGACGTCGTTTATACCTACTTTGAGTCCGGCGACGATCCGATCCTTGTCAGATCGGAAGTTGAAGCCAGATTCGCAGTGATCCAGAACGCCAAGGAGATCGCCGTTCTGAGAGAAGACGTTCAGCCGCTCGTCAACGCAGCGCTTACGACCTGTGAAAATTACGACCGCGCCTGGATGGTCGGCACAGCGAATTCGAACGTTCTCCTCCAGACCTCGATCACCGAGCTCACCGCCTATCAGACGACGCTGACGAACGAATATAAAGAAGAAAACGTCAAGCTCGTTTTCGGCGATGATTTCTTTGAGAGCTTCGATGAGCGTATCACAGAGCTCGAAAACCTTCTGCTCGAATACGGATACATCAACAGTTTTGCTTCTTACAAAAGCGTATATCTGAGCGCGCTTGAGCCGGTCTCGCTGGACTCCTCGGAAGATCAGCTTTACGCGCTCCTGAGTTCGAAAGACGCCTGGTATTCGGATCTTCGCGCGTTTATCGCCGAGCTCACCGCGTATGACGCGGAGTTTGCTCAGCTGGTCATGAACGGTCTTGATCAGACGATGCAGACGAAGATCGACGAGATCTATACCGCGCTCAATGCGAAGATCGAAGCGAAGATCAACACCTCTTACGATCTTTACGCGGACTTCGTTGCGCAGTACGGCTATACCATCAATACCGCAGACGACGTTTCCGTGCAGAACTACAACGCGCTGCGTACCGCGTTCGCGCAGCTCAACTCGACGCATTACGACTTCCTTGCGGCGTCGCCGAACTTCGATATTCCCGAGGAAACGGTCGCCAAATACAACGCAGTCAAGAATGCGCTGTTTGCGTTCTATAACTACGACGCGTCCAAGGGTCTCTCTGCTTATCAGTTCAACAATGAGAAGCTGGAGGATATCCTGCGGCTGGTTTCGACTGCAGACGTCGCCCGCAATCTGGATTATACGGTTGACGCCGAAAAACGCGCCGTGATGTATGAAAATATCAAAGCGCTGCTCGGCAGCGACCTTGTCAAGGGTCTGCTCGGCGACAGCTTCGATCTTTCGTCGCTCGGAGATACCGTGAAGGATTTCATCTTCAGCGACAGCCTGGTCAATACGCTGATCTCGCTGGTGTATCCGATCGTGATCGATAACTTTGCGCCGGTCTGGGCAACGCAGCTTCCGGAAACTTACCAGATCACCCAATCGGGCGCGACCTTCAATTTCACGATCAAACCGAACCTCTGTTCGCTGCGCGAAGCGCTCCGGAAACTGGGCCTTTACGCGCTTCCGGACCAGCTTGCGACGTGCAGCGTCCTGAACGCTTATCCCGAGATCCAGGAAAAGCTCGCGGCCGTCACCTATGATCCCGAGTATGACGCTGAGCAGGAAAAGGTCACCGTCAATCCGTGGAATGATCCGAGCCTTGTCGATGAAGACGGCAATCTTGCGCTCGAGTGGGGCGTCCACGACAAAGAGAGCTTTATCAACGCACTCAACGCGGGTCTTGCCGGCGTCGAGCCGATCATCCTCGCGCTTCTGGCGAATCAAACGACAAACAAACAGGTCGATATCCGGAAAAATCCGATCAAAGCAAGCGGCAAAGCATACAGCATCATTACCGTTAACGTTACGCTGGAAAACATCTGGCTCAATATGTCGTTTGAAGGAAATCCGGGCTTCAATAACGCGCTTGCCCCGATCCTGAACGCCCTGGGCGCGGAGGATCTCGCAAACGGAAACGTCGGGACTTTATATGAGCTTGCGACCTGCGTCGCGGATGGCTTTGATCAGGTGATCAACAAGATTTCCGACGATTCGCTCGATTTCATCCTCGAAACGCTCCCGAACCTCGCGTTTGCACTCAACTACGGTCTTATCATGCCGCTTCTG
This sequence comes from Clostridia bacterium, assembly GCA_017427315.1. GTDB lineage: Bacteria > Bacillota > Clostridia > Oscillospirales > Acutalibacteraceae > RGIG2774. Next base: position 6,320 of record JAFRTA010000119.1, on the reverse strand, counting down.
GGTGAGCTGAAGGAGAACATTAAATATTCGGCGAGCGCATATTACACTACCGACTGTTCTGCCGCAGGCCCCGATACCGTTACGGCTGTTGAAGAAACGACGATCGAGATCAACCTCGGCGAAATGCTCAACCTTGAGGAAATGGGCATCGACCTGACCTCCGCCTCCGGTCTGATCAACAGCATCGTCGGCCTGATCGGCGGCGATGAGGAAGCGGAAGAGTCCGCAGAACCCGGCGAGGGCGATCCCGCTGCCGAGGAAGAACCGGCAACGGAAGAACCGGCCGGCATTGCAGCGGTCCTCGGCCTGATCGATATGGACGACCTGTTCTCGAAGCTTGCGTTCGCGGGCAGCGACGTTTCGTGGCACGTCGGCTACAGAACGGTGTCGCCGTTCTCGATCGAAGGCATGGAAGGTTATATGCCTTACATCGAGAGCGTACCTGCGGATCTGTTTATGTACGTCGTGCAGTATCTGCTGGATCAGATCGGCGCGAATCCCGACCTTCTGCCGCAGCTGATCGAGATGTTCTCGACGAGCGAAGAAGGCGAAGAAGGCGAAGAGCCCGCCGGACTGCCCGATATCGTTCAGGAGATCATCGACAACGTGATCGCGAACCAGAACGATTCCATCGCCGCGGTCGCGGAGCTGATGATCCCGCAGAGATACACGATGCCCGGCGGCATCGAGTGGATCACCGAGGGCAACATCGGCGCCACCGCTTACGACGAATACTGGACCGAAGGCAACGAAGAACTCACCAAGACGCACTGGACCAGAGAGAAAGCGCTCTACGTTTCCTCGCATCTTGAAGACATCATCAACTACGTCATCGCCGCGCTGCGCGACAAGATCGGCGGCGCGCGCACCATGGGCGAGGCGCTCGATTACCTGATCGGCTCTCTGTTCACCGCCGAGACGGCAAACAGCCTTGCCGGTACCTTTAAGGATCTGTTCGCGGGCCTTGAGCTGCCCGACATCCTCACGCAGCTCGACCTGTTCGGTCAGCTCGGTCTCGACCTGTCCGCATGGGACGAGATGACCTTCACATTCGAGGACGGCGACAGGGAAGCGTTCAAGAACGCGCTGATCGACGTGCTCAAGCCTCTGACTCCCGCGCTGGCTCTCCTGCTTGCGGAGCAGAACGTTGAGCTTGACAGCCTCCCGATTTCGGTGCTTGGCTACGACGGCTACTCCTACGGCATCGTTCCGCTGCTCGAAGCCCTCGGCTGCACGGGCCTGAAGACCACAGAGGAATTCAAGGCGGATCCCGAGAACATCGTCAAGAACCTGATCGATCCGCTCTTCACGCTGATCGATAAGATCGTCGAAGATCCCATGGCGTTTATCGACGATGTCGTTCCCTCGCTGATCTACTTTGATAAGGTCGGCGGCGTGCAGGTCGCGTTCGACCACCTGCTCTTCGCGGTCAACGTCGTGCTCGACACGATCAGACCGATCTACGACGTCAACCTCAATAATCTGCTGCTCGACGCTCTCGGCGTCAGTCTTGCTGAACTTTCCTCGGATCCCCTGAAGTTCATCATGGGCAAAGTCTCCGAGCTCGTCGCCGAAAAGGCGGGCGTCAACCTTGTGGTCGACTTCTCGCTTGAGACGCTTTCGGAAACGCTCCACTTCACCGATCCGATCAGGTTCGCCTCCGCCAACGGCGACGACGCATACACGATCAAGCTTTCCGACGACGGCAAGGCGGAACTGCTCGTCAGGATCCTCGACTACGTCATCAAACAGGTGATCTTCGAGGATAACTACGATCTGATCTCCGGTCTGATCGCGGACAACATCCCGGACGACGGCGTACGCGAGATCATCGATCAGATTCTGAACAACGTCGTCACGAATTATCCCGAATCCATTCTCGCAGCCGTTCATCTGCTGTTCCCCGAACGCGTCGAAATGACCGCCCGCAGGATCGACTGGATCACCGACGCGAACATCGGCGCGAAAGACGACTGGATGGGCGCAAACAAGAACCAACTGCCCAAGGGCGATACCTCGCTCTGGACGCAGGATAAGGCGGAGTATATGGCGAAGCATCTCGGCGATTTTGCCGACGACGTGGTCGTCATCTTCGGCGAGCAGCTTGACGGGGCCGAGGACCTCGGCGAAGCGGTCGACAGCATCCTGAAGGACGTGTTCACCGCTGACAACGCGAACAAGATCGCGAGCGGCCTGAAGAACTTCATCTCGAACCTCGGCCTGCCCGACGTTCTTATCGAGCTCGGCATCTTCGAGCAGCTCGGCGTCGACCTGCGCGCGTGGGACGATATGTCCTTCGATTTCGAAGACGGCGAGAAGGACGCGTTCAAGAGCGCGCTGATCACAGCGCTCAAGCCCATCGAGCCGCTGCTCCGGTTCCTTCTTGTCGAAGGCGGCGATCTTGAGTTCACGATCCTTGACGCCATTCCGCTGAAAGCGCTCGGCTACGACGGCTATTCCTACGGCATCGTCCCGCTGCTCGAGGCGCTCGGCTGCGACGGCATTAAAACCACCAAGCAGTTCAAAAAGGATAAGGCGCACGTCGTCGAGAATATCGTCAACCCGCTGTTCACCGCGGTCGACCACCTGACCGACGATCCGCTGGCGTTCATCGAGAACGTTATCCCGGCGCTGATCTACTTCGATAAGTGTGAAGGCGTCCAGGTCGCGATCGAGAACATCCTGTTCTCCGTCAACGTGATCCTCGAGACCCTCAAGCCGATCTACGAGCTGGATCTTTACGAGCTGATCGGCGAGAAGGCAGGCGTCGATCTCCGCTTCGCCGAGACCGATCCCGTCGACTTCCTGCTGCAGAAGATCGCCGATCTTATTGAGTCGAAGACCGGCGTCGAGCTGAAGATCGATTTTACGGTCGAAACGCTTTCCGAGACGCTGCATTTCACCGAGCCCAAAAAGTTCAAATCCAAAAACGGCGACGCCGCCTACACCATCCGGCTGACGGATCAGGGCAAGGCGGAGCTGCTGTCCCGCACGCTGGATTACGGCGTCAACCAGGTCCTGTTCGACGACAACGCCGATCAGCTTGAAAAGCTTATCGGCAAGCTGATCAAGGACGACGATACGAGAGCTTTCGTCCTCACGCTTCTGGAGCTGATCAAGAAATCCGATCAGGACGCCGCAGACCTGCACGGCCTGCACGACGTGTTCCTTGCGGAGCTGTTCTGGATCTTCTTCGGCGCCGACACGGTGACCGACGCGGTATCCGACTTCTTCTACCGCTACAAGGACGAGAGCTTCTATGAGGCTGTCGTACGCGCCGCCGTGAAAGCTCCGGATTATGTCGACCGTATCGAGTTCGCGGCGAACGAGATCTACAGCGTCGAGTATCCGGCGATCATGGAGATCGCGGAAGACGCTCCGTCCTATCTCAAGAACCCGCTCCGGTACAACGACCATCAGATGGACGTGTTTGCAGGCATTCTCCACAGAATCCTGGTGTTCATCCAGAGCCTGATCAATCTGTTCCGTGCAAGATCCGCATAACAACATGCAACAGGCGTAACGCCGCCGGGCTTACCGAAAGGGAAGCCCGGTTTTCTCGCAATAAAAAAACGCCGAAGACTTTCGGCGTTTTTTGCGTTTATTCCGTTTTGTCGAGCCCTTTTTCTTCGATGAATTCGTGCGCTTTTTTGAAAATCTGTTTGTCGTTTTCGAAATTCAGCGCCTCGTACGCTTCTTCAAAGGGCAGCCACGTATATGCGGCGATCTCTTCTTTCTGAATGATCGTTTTCGTGTCCTTCGTCGTTGAGAGGAAGATCCGCACGCTCTTGTCGACCTTCGGCCCGATCATATAGGAGGAATCCTCGCCGAAGCCGTCGAAAACATCGATGTGCAGCCCCGTTTCTTCCAGCACCTCGCGCTTCGCGGTCGAGAGCTGATCCTCGCCGCGCTCCATATGTCCCTTCGGGAAGCCCCAGTTGCTGCTGCGGCAGTTTTTAATCAAAAGATATTTCGTCTGCCCGCCGATTTTACGAAAAACGATCGCGCCGCAGGAATTCTCGAAATAACAGCTCATGCGGTAATCCTTCGGGTTTTCGGCGAAGGCGATGGCGTCCTCGATCTGGTAGTTGACAAACCGCTGGTTTTTTGCCGCCGCGATTACGGCGCGGCTTCCGTCTTTGCGACGCAGCGTCGCGATAACGCGTCCTTCAAATCGTTTGACGGGGTGGGTGATCCCCATGATATAGGCGTCTACGGAGATTTTTCCCTGCTCCGTCGGGATAATGCCCTTCCCGAAATTCAGGCCGTAGCGGCACTGCTTTTTTCCGTCAAAGGATCCGATCGCTCTTGAGACGCGCACCTTGATGTTTTTGTTCAGCATCGAGCAATCTCCTAAAAGTATAGATATATCAATTCTACATAATAATGAAAAATTTTTCAATAGAAATTGAACAAAAAAGACAAAATATGATATTTTTTATGATTTCACCAAAAAATAACGAAAAATGCCCTTCTTTATCATAAAGCTTCATAAACATTGTTTTTTTCGTGGTCCGCGCCGAAAAACCTCTTGAAAAAAAAAAGAATGAATTGTACAATAGATATATCAAGAAAGGGAGGAAATGATCATGGCTGAAGAATTGACCGCTCTGCCTATCGGAAAACTCGGAATCATTGCGACGCCCGGCTGTGAAGAGCTTGCGAAAAAGGTGAACGACTATATCGTCGGCTACCGCAGCGAGATCAAAATGAGTCACAAGTATTCCATTCTGTTCGACGGGTACCTGAAAGACAATTACATCATTGACGCCAACTTTACGCGCTTCAGCACGGGCGAGGGGAAGGTCGTCATTTCCGAAAGCGTTCGCGGGTATGATATTTTCATTATCTGCGACGTTTTTAATTACGGCGTGACCACCAAGCGTTATCTTGACGAAGGGCTTCCGATGAGCCCGGACGAGCATTACGCGAACCTCAAGCGCGTGATCGCCGCCATCGCCGGCAAGGCGCACCGCATCACGGTCATCATGCCGATGCTCTACGAGGGCAGACAGCATAAGCGCACCGGCAGAGAGTCGCTCGACTGCGCGCTTGCGCTGCAGGAGCTCTGCAACATGATGGGCGTCGACGCGATCATCACCTTCGACGCGCACGACGCGCGCGTGCAGAACGCGATCCCGCTGCATTCGTTCGAAAACGTGAATACGATGTATCAGATGATCAAAGCGCTGGTCAAGACCACGCCGGATCTCAAAATCGACAAGGAGCATCTTCTCATCATTTCCCCCGATGAGGGCGGCCTGCATCGCTGTATCCACTACGCAACCGTGCTCGGGCTCGAGCTCGGCATGTTCTATAAACGCCGTGATTATTCCCGCGTGGTCGACGGCAGGAATCCCATTCTTGCGCACGAGTATCTGGGCAGGGATATCAAGGGAATGGACGTGATTGTCGTCGACGATATGATCGCCTCCGGCGAGTCGATGATCGAAGTCGTGAAAAAGCTTCGCGCGCTCGGCGCCGCGCGCATCTTCGTCTGTACGGCGTTCGGGCTGTTCTGCAAGGGACTGCGCATTTTCGACGAAGCCTATGCGAACGGCGATATCGCAGGCATTTACACGACGAACCTGATCTACCAGCCGCAGGAGCTGCTTGACAGACCGTGGTATCACAGCGTCGATATGTCGAAGTATATCTCGCTGCTGATCGACACCATGAACGTCGACAAGTCCATCAGCGGTCTTCTGAATCCCAACGAAAGGATCAAGAACTTCCTGAAAAAGAACGGCTACAAAGTCGCCGAATAAGAAGGAAAACGCTCCATGAAAACGCTGATCGTCTATTTTTCCCTCGAGGGCAATACGGACTTTGCCGCGAAACGCATCGCGGAGCAGCTCGGCGCGGAGCTGCTTCGTATCGAGCCGGAAAAGGCGTATCCCGACAAGGGCTTCCGTAAATTCTTCTGGGGCGGCAAAAGCGCCGTGATGGCCGAGACGCCGCGCCTTTTGCCGTATGTGTTCGACGCTGCGGCGTACGGGCGGATCGTCTTCGGTTTTCCGGTGTGGGCAAGCTGTCCCACGCCGCCGATCCGCACCTTTATCCGCGATAACGATTTGCGGGAAAAGCATATCGCCGCTTTTGCCTGTCAGAGCGGCTCCGGCGCCGAAAAGGCGTTCGGAAAGCTCCGCGCGGCGCTCGGCGTCGACGAACTCGAGGCGCAGCTTGTGCTGATCGATCCGAAAGCAAAGCCGGACGAAAAAAACGAAGAAAAAATCAAAGCGTTCTGCGAGTCGCTTCGCTGACTTGCCGCAGAAAAAAATATCCGACAACGTCAAAGACCTCCGGCGTCCGCCGGAGGT
>JAFRTA010000118.1 GCA_017427315.1 Clostridia bacterium | reverse complement strand
TGCCACGGATCTGTTAATCCTATCGATTGTGCGAACATTTCTTCATAATTCGTGAATCCGTTCATTTCCATCACCGTATTCACTTTATCACATTTCTTTTCCCTTTTCTATACCATTTTCACGGAATTAAGAAAAGAGCCTCAAAAAAATACCGAAAACTCCGCGGAATTTTCGGTATTAGTATAAATATTTCAACCGTGATTTATTTGAGTTTCCCGATTTTTTTCCAAAGATTTTCAGCTTTCATACACCAACGGGCGTATTGCTCCGGATCTTCCGGAAAAGCAAGATACAGCTCTTTGACTTCGCCGCCGTTCTTCAAGGCATCCAACGCGGCGCCGACGGTTTTTTTGGACACTTTTCCCGAAGCAATTCCGGTAATCATGTGATAAGCCGCATTGAGCAGCACGCGCGCAGCCGGATCGAAGTCCCCTCCTGCGGTAACGGAAGACAGCAGCTCGTCGGATATCATCCCGCTTTCAAACGCATATTCGAATTCCTCGAGCGTCGCGGCGTTCACGACGCCGGTAAGAAGCGCCCGCAGGAAAGAAAAATCCGCGCCCTGAATTCTATTGTATTCGGTATTGATTTTCCAGAGGGCTTTTTTTGAAGTATCCCCCGTCCGCAAGGCTTGGTCAATCACGTCCGCCGCGATCCCGAGATGAACCATGCTTGACGTTACGCCCTCTCCGTTCATCGGTTTCGTCAGACACGCGGCGTCGCCGGATACGACAAAATTGTCGGCGACGAAACTGTAAGGCGGGCGGCGATAAGGCGTAAAGCCTTTTTCGATATAATTCAGCTCGTGCTCGGGCAATTCAACGGTTTTCAGCATTTCGGCGTAAACCTCGTCGCAGTGTTCGAAGCTGTGACATGCACCGATCCCGACGATTGCACCTTCCGGGTCCTGGCACGGCGCTATCCATGATTTATAGAACGGCCAGCCTCGGGAGTAGTCCGTCACCTTATCCGCTTCGTTTTTGATTTTGACGTAACGCAGCACGACGTAGAACATATCGTCGCCCTGAAGCGCGAATTTTTCGACGCCGTAGCCGTCGGGCAGGCTTCTTCTGCCGACCGCGGGAATCCCGGAGCAATCGACCACGACACTTGCGTCAAGGCTGTTGAGTCTGCCGCGTTTTTTATATTTCAGACCGGTTATTTTCCCGTCTGTAAGGATAAACTCTTTGAACTGCGCTTCATATATGATTTTCGCTCCGCTGCTCTCCGCCCACTCGTTCATCAGAACCGTATACTCGTGCATATGCAGGCCGACTTTCGGATTATACCCCTCTTTCGGATAACGATTCATCGGATCGGCAGTCTGTTCCCTGCTGAATTCAAAAGCCCACGACGCGTCGCCCTGCGCCGGACGCGGGATACCGAAGCGCTCGAATTCCTTCGTCTCGATATGTACGATATCGTATTTTGAACCGACCATCTCTTTCGGAGCCTTTTCAATGACGGTTACTGACAGACCTTTCTCTGCCAGCAGCTTCGCAAGATACGAGCCGGATGTGGCCGCGCCGATGATTGCTACGTCGGTTTGCTTCATATTCAGCACCGCTTTCCTGAATTTAAAATATTGATTTTATTTTATCCGCTGCAGACTGATTTGTCAACCGAATATAAAAAATCGGTCGGAAAAGTGATTCCCGACCGAAGAATCCGATTTATTATTTTGCCATGGAAGCAAAGAAATCTCTGATTGCAGTGAAAACCATCTCAAAGAACGCAAGGAACCGCGCAAAGAAGCCCATGTCTGCGTCTTCTACCGTAACGGTAAAATCAGGAGCGTAGCGCATCACGGTCGGCAGGCCGTTATCCGCATTTTTCACGATCTGCAGCGCATGTTCTCCGTTGGTGTAATAATAAGCGGGAATCGTGCAAACGCCGTTCTCATCGGGCGTTAATTCTTTCGTTTTCCCCTTTCCGTATCCCCAAAGGAGGGTATAACCGGTAATGTTCTGCTCGGATGAAACGGGATTCCAGTTTTCGTCGTAGGTCGTTACGACGCAGGTGAAGCTGACCTTGCTTTCTTTTATCGACAGGGTGGGATATACGAAGCCGGTCTCTCCCCACTCGTCGCTGTAGAAAATCACAATGCTGTCGCCGTCAGAAACGACACACTGATCCATCGCGACGTAAGGATCGACGTCGTTGACGTGGTACTGCCAGCCGTCCCAGCCTTTTTTCGTGTATGTGCCGGCTTTGATATCATTGATTGCGTTTACATAAATCGATCCGTAATCGCTGACATAGGCATCCACTTTCAGGCTGTCGCTCGACTGATCCGCCGCGACAAGGACATCGTATGCAGTCGCGCCGGAATCAACGGAAACGTCGTCATAGAACAGACATGCGTCAAGACCTTCAATGCGAAGCTTTACGTTGATTTTGTCCGCTCCGAAAGCGAGAACGGGCAGGCAGGAGAGCAGCATAAGCGCTGTGAGAAGAATACTCAGCGGTTTTCTGATGTTTTTCATTTTTGACAGATCCTTTCTTGATTTTATGTAATTCCGTTTCGTCTCCGGAAAACGATACGGAGGATTACCTTTTAAAACACGGTCCCGAACCGCGCGAACAGACTGTAAACATATTCCAGGACAGAGCGCAGAAATGCAATGATTCTTTCCGGGACGCCCGATTCCCCGGAAGAAGCAACGGCAAAAATATTGCCGGAATCGTTTTTATAATACAGCGTGCCTTCGTCATCGCATACGATTTGACTGATGCAGAACTGCGATGCGTGCTCCGGCGGCACGTATACCTCATTCTTAATCGCCGAAGTCTGTCCCGCGCTGTCTTCAAACACGAATATTCCGCCCGGCTTCCGGTTATATGTCGTATAAACGTAGACTTTCCCGGACGCGTTCTCATATCCGGTGCTCACGAGCATACCGGCCTGCGGATATCCCGGCAAATCGTCGGAGTATATCTCCCGCAACGACGCCGCGTCAAGCACAAGGAACCTGCCCTCCATGCCGTTTTGTACGCCGATATACATTCTGTTTTTATAAACAACGGGAGCCGACGTTACGGAACCGGACGCATCGAATACCGTAAGGTCGGAAAGCGCGCCGGTAGTCCGGTCCATCAGAAAGCGATAAACGTACCCGGATTTGCTTGCGGTATAATACGCGTCGTTTTCGGCATCGTAAACAACGTCCGTTCTGATATCGCCCACAACGGAGAGCGATGAAACGAAACGCCCCGTTTTTTTATCCAATACGGTAATAACGGAGTCTTCTCCGGTCCCGCGAGCGCCGTCGTCTTTGCCGAAGACGACAAACCGGTCTGAAAACGCGCAGCCTGCGCGATAGAATCCACCGGGAGCGGAATAGGTCCATTGCGCGGTTTTTTCTTCAAGCTCCTGCGTCGTATCGGGGTCGTCTGCGTTCAGACAAACGTAATCCGCCTCGTTCGTCTCACCGTTCCAGAAGCCCGTATAGATACAGCCGTCGTCATACCGGATGGGACATAGCGCCTGCCCGCCATCCGGATTATGATAAATCCACAGAGATTTCATCGTCTCGAAATCAAACGCCTGAACGATACCGTTGTCAAGCTGCATAAAAACCGTCCCGTCATAATAAAGCGGGCTTACCGTTGTGAAAGTAATACGGCCTTCGGCTTTTACGCTCGCAATCTCTTCCCCCGTATCCTTGTTGAGTTTATAAAGCTTCCACCCGGAAAAAATAAGAAGCGTATCCTCCGCGAGGATCGGCGAAGTCGGTGCGTTCGCATAATCCGTTCCGAAGCTTCTGACGTATTTTTCCGTTCCGGCGCCGGTGGGCGTCGGCGCGTCTGTTATACGCCCGTTCCTGTCATTTCCCGCAGAAGAAACGATAAAAAGCGATGCGCACAGCAGGAGCAATGAAACGAGAAAAGCCGGTATTCTTTTTCGGAAACGATTTCTACCCATAAAAAAACTCTTCTCCGATGAACGGAAAAGAGCATAACAAATCAAATAAAGCTGCCGCCGGCAACCTGACTGTCACGTACTTTCCCGCTTGCCCGAAAGTGATAAATGACTTTACCGCGCAGGCATTCCGACTGACTGCTTCTGCAGATCACGGCAATGACGGTTGCTCGGGATTCACACCCGATTTCCCTGACAGCGGCAAAAAAATTCAATTCATTATGATTATAAATGAATTTCCCGATTTTGTCAAGAGTCTGCGGGATTATATTTTTTTGCCGTAAGGTACTTTATTTTGCCGCAGACAAGTGATATAATAATAAAAAAAACGGGAGGTTCAAACAATGAGAAAAATCATTTCCGCAGTCCTTTCTTTCGTTTTGATTGTCTGCTGTTTTTCAACCGCGGCTTCCGCATTTGACGCCGGTGAAGAAAACAACTACCCCATTATTATGGTTCCGGGATATTCTTCATCGCAGCTTGTCAGAGTAAACGACGACGGAACGACGGACAGCGTGTGGTATATCGACATCAATACGGTTCTTGACGTTGTGAAACAGTATATCCCGCAGCTTGCGCTCGGCGCAGGTCTTCTTGCCGCCGAACAGCCTGATTACCTGATGGATCTGCTGGCGCCCCATCTTGACCGTTTTCTCGGTCCGCTTGCGTGCAATCACGACGGCACGAGCAAATATAACATTCAGCCGAAAATCGCTCCGACTGCGGAGGCGTCGAAATGGACGAATCTCGAGGACGCCGACAGAAGCCTGATCGGATACCTTGACGAAGACGTCGACCTCGACCGGCTTTACGTTTTTTCCTGTGATTTCCGTATGGACGCGGTCGACAACGCAAAACGTCTCGGGCTGCTCGTCGACGACGTTCTGAAAACGACCGGAAGCAAAAAAGTAAACCTTATCGCACAGAGCTACGGCGGGCAAATCACCGGAACATACCTGAGCGTCAACGCGAAAAACGCCGGCAAAAAAATCTATAATGCCGTGCTTATCGTTCCTGCGCTCGGCGGCGCCACGCTCGCATACGATTTCTTTGCGGACGAAATGTGGCTTGATTCGAATAACCTGGCAAAATATCTCGAATACGGCTTCATGAACGAAACCGATTTTCATTATCTGCTTGAAAGCGACCCGGACCTGAAGATCATAACGAATCTGCTGCACGCCGCGATGCCGATGCTTCGTGAAATAGCCGGCTATTGGCCCGGACTGTGGGATTTCGTACCTTATCCGTATTATAAAGAACTTTTGAGCCGGCTCGACCCCGCAGAAAGTGCGCCTTTGATTGAAAAGACGACTTATTTCCATGAAAACATCATGGCAAAATATCATCAGAATCTGACAAAAGCGCAGAAATCCGGCGTCAATATCTCTATTATTGCCGGAAGCGGCAACGCCTCCGTTTCAGGCATGCGAGAGAATTCCGACGGGATCCTTCCTGTAAGCGGGTCCACCGGCGCGACGCCTGCGCCTTACGGAAAACGTTTTAACGACGGTTACGTCTGCATCGGCACGAACTGCAGCGACCCGTCACACAACCATCTTTCCCCCTCCATGGAAGTCGACGCTTCCACCTGTTATCTGCCCGAAAACACCTGGATTATCGACGGTTACTATCACGGCCTTGACAGAAAAGACCAATTTACGTTCGATTTGTTCCGCAGACAGATTCTTGCAAAGAATCCCCTGAAGGACGTTCACGCGGACCCGGCATTCCCGCAGTTTCATACGACCGCGCCTATTTCGCTTATCGTACACGCCCGGTTCAACAGCAGCCCGGAAGGATATATATGCGATAAAGATACCGCGCTCATCGTTCAGAACAATTCCTCAAGCTCCGTGCTGATTACCGACGTAATCGCCGACGGCGCCGATATCGTTTTCGACGTCCCGTTCACCGTAATCCCATCCGGTCAGACGAAAGAAATCAGCTTCTCATGCGAACTGCCGAAACAAAGCCGTGTCCGCGCCGCCGTTACCGTTTCCTACGTAACGCTCGGCACTTCTTCCTACACGCCGGTCGGACAGCGCACCTTTGATTTTACCGTTATGAACGGCCCCGCGCCCGAATACAATCCGAATGAACCGTATGCAGACGCGGATTTTCCCGCGCAGATTTACGGCGTTTTGAGCGAAGGCGGGATAAACGCTTTTGAAAAATACGGCCTGACTGCCGTCGTAAACGCATTTTACACCGTTATCGCCCGGATGATCTCCATCATCCGCACGATTGTGACCGTATTCCAGTCATTTTCCGCATAAATTACAAAAAGGAGCTTCCAGATGACTTATCAGAAAGCGCGCGGAAAAGCCGCGGCAATCGTCGAAAAAATGACCGTCGAAGAAAAGATATCACAGCTTCTTTATGAATCTCCGGCTATCGAGCGTCTCGGAATCAACGAGTATAACTGGTGGAACGAAGCCTGCCACGGCGTTGCCCGCGCCGGAGTCGCGACGGTATTTCCGCAGTCAATCGGCATGGCTGCTTCA
>JAFRTA010000117.1 GCA_017427315.1 Clostridia bacterium | reverse complement strand
TAATCACCGCGAACCTATATCAACTCGAAAAGGGCTCCGTATACTATGATTTGGAGAATTATTACGACGGAATGAAACGCGTGCGGATTCCCGCGGACCCGAGACTTTCGCCGTCCGGCAACGCACAGAAGTATTATAAAGAGTATCGGAAAGCCGTAACAGCGGAAAAAATTCTGTCCGAACAGATTGAAAAAGGCAGGAAAGACCTGGATTATCTTCTTTCCGTCAAGGACATCTTCGACCGTTCGCAGACGGAAGCGGAATTTTCATCGCTCAGACGGGAGCTTTCGGACGCAGGTTTTCTGAAGAAAAACGCTTCGGAAAACAAAAAACAAAAAAACGAAGCTCTCCCGTTTCGCGAGGAGACATCTCCGGGCGGCTTTCGCGTAATGATAGGCAGGAACAACCTTCAGAACGACCGTCTTTCGTTCCGAACGGCTTCCAAATCGGATATCTGGTTCCACGTTCAAAAATATCACGGCTCTCACGTTATACTGGTTACGGACGGCAAAGAACCGTCGCCGGAGGATTACGTTTTTGCCGCAAAAAAAGCGGTGGAAAACAGCGAAACGGCCGGTTCGGAACGGGTTGCCGTAGATTATACAGACGTAAAAAACCTCATCAAGCCCAACGGAGCGCGACCGGGGTACGTTATTTATCATACTTATCAATCAATCATAGTCTGAATCGGAAGACGAACCTGATCGGCAGGATAAATCCTGACGTCTTCATCGCCGCAGAACATTCTGTGATACACAGCCTTCTGCGTCGCGATATAAGGAACCGAAAACAAGGATACGAGCGGCAGAAAAGAAGCAATCTGCCAGCCGAGCAGCGAAATCAGAAAAAAGAAGTATTTGATTCTGTCCGCATTTCGGAGAATTCCGCGCCGCAACGGCTTTGATACCCCGTTTGCAGAAAGGAAGCGGTCTATCCCGCAGACAGAGGTAACGGCAAAATAATTGCAGAAACCGAGGAGAAACAACAAAAGAGCGGATAGCGCCGCGATCATTCCGCAGGCGGAATACAGCAGCCTGTCGCGTGAAAGCAGGATAAGCGCCAGAAAAGGGACTGATATCGGCAGCGCAAACAGCAGGAACCATCCGGTTTTTTTGCATATCGTTCTGATATAAAAGCCAAGAAAGAAGACCGACCGGATAAGGGCATTCTTTCCCTGCGAAAGGTCCGCCCCCGTGACCGAGCCGATGGTTTTCGCCGCAGCCGAGCGAATCAACGCGGAACAGAATGTGAATAATATCAATGCCGCCGCTGAAAAAATCATTGCCGCATACATCCCCGCTTCCCGATAAACAAAAACAAAAGCAGCCAACGTTCCCGCCAAGGGTAAAAACGACGCGGCGCGATCCGCAAACGCCGCTGCAGTCAATAGCGCTCTGTACTGCTGCAGAATTCTTGCAGCCTCTGCTCTGATTCCAAAAAACATTTTCATATCCTTTTCGTCTTGACTCGCAGATGAAAATCAACTATACTGATTATATATTACCCAATCGGAGGTATGCTATCAATGGATATAAAAGAGAAGATAATGGCGCTCGGTGAAGTGTTTTCCATCGCCGGAGAGTGTATCAGCGTTTCCGTCATCAAATCGGGCCATATCAACGCCACATACAAGGCCGTTTTCAGACAGAACAACGGGTTCGAACGCGCTTATCTGATACAGAAGATCAATTCCAACGTTTTCAAGGATTCCGAAAAGCTGATGCATAATATCGTGCTTGTTACCACGCATTTAAAGGAAAAAATCCTGATTGAGCACGGCGACATCAACAGAGAGACGCTGAACTTTCTTCAGGCGCAGAACGGAAAGTTTTATTTTACCGATGAAAACGGAGAAGATTGGCGCGTCTGCTATTATATCGACGGTATTTATTCATGCGATACCATCACGGACGGCGAAATATTCAAAAGCTCCGGCAGAGCGTTCGGAGAGTTTCAGAAAAAACTTGCAGATTTTCCCGGAGAGGCGCTTTATGAAACCATACCGGATTTCCATGACACCGGAAAACGGTTTGCCGCCCTGCTGGAAGCAATTGAAAAAAATCTTTCCGGTCGACGGGATCGATGCGGGCCCGAGATCGAATTTGCTCTCGCGCGCGAAAAAGACTGCACCGTTCTTACCGATATGATAAAGAAAAAAGAGCTTCCTCTGCGCGTCACGCATAACGATACGAAGCTGAACAACATTCTATTTGACGCTCGGACGAACGAGGGAATCTGCATCGTCGATCTCGATACGGTCATGCCCGGTCTTTCTCTTTACGACTTCGGCGACAGCATACGGTTCGGCGCAAATACCGCCGCAGAAGACGAAAAGGATATCTCGAAAGTATCTCTTGACATTGATTTATATAAAGCGTATACGGAGGGATATCTTTCCACTGCCGGAAACAGCCTGACCGTCAAAGAGGCTTCGCTTCTCCCCTTCTCCGCGAGATTGATTACATTTGAATGCGGAATACGGTTCCTGACGGATTATCTGAACGGAGATACTTATTTCAAAACGGAATATGCGGAACACAATCTTGTGCGCTGCCGCACCCAATTTGCTCTCGTGGCGGATATGGAAAAGAAATACGACGAAATGAAACGGATCAACGACGCGGCAATCTCAAGTTTTTGAGGAGACGAACTTATGGCAAGAACCAAAACCGCCTATAATACGCCCGCAGGCTTAAAATATGCCGCAAGCTGCGCCTTTTCCAACGCTTCCATGGCGTGGATTCTGTATTTCATCTGGTCGCTTCTGATCAACACGATTATCAAAGCGCAGAACCTGACGGGCCTGATCCTGACCGTAATCGGATACGGTATCAACCTCTACGCTGCGATCAAAACATATTCGGGTTTTGAATCCGAGATACAGGCCGACGCGATCGCAAACGAAACAACGGACCGTTCTCTGCCCGTATTGAAAAAACTCGTTTTAGTAACAATGACGGGAAGAATCCTTCTGACGCTTGTCGCGATTTTTTTCAAAATTAAGCTGTCTGTTATCAGCGTCTCCCCCGCATATCGTCAGATAGACGCCATTATCAATATTTTAGCCGCGGTATTCACAACGGTGAACGTATTGGGATATTTCTCGATGAAAATTTACGTGTCGGACGGAAAAAGCCCGAAAATACGGCTGTTTTCGTTGATTTCGCTGATCCTGATTGTGATTCATTTCCTGACTGCGGAAATCAAGTATATTCTGATTCTGTCCTCTCCGGGCGGAAAATATTCCGTCGTATCCGTTATCGTCGGCTTCACTGCGATTGCGTCTTATTTTGCGATGTATCTGATGTTTGAGGCGAGAAAAGAAAAATATAAATCAAAACAGAACGGCAGACGTGCTTAAATGCCGCCAAAAAAGCGCTTGCGTTTCAAACGCAAGCGCTTTTTTAATCCAGAGAATTCAGATATGAAACGATGCCGTTTGCCACGGCTGCAGCAATGATGTCCTGGCACGAAGGCGTAAGCAATACGCTGCAGTCCGAAGCGTTGCTGACAAAACCGCATTCTATCAGTATCGCCGGACATTCCTCGAGCCGTGTTACCTGGAACGGATAAAACTTCACACCGCGGTCTGCCTGTTCGTATTCCACCGTGCCGGGCGGATAAATGCTGCTTCTGTACGCGGCGACCATCTGCTCGTGAACGCATTTCGCGAGTTCCATCGACCACGGATAATAATAAAACGCATGCGTACCGCTGATAGATGCATTGGACGCGTAATCGCTGTGCACGGCAACGAACGCGTCCGGCTTATACTGTCTGGCGACCGTGATCCTGTCGTTGCGGGAGCGCGTTTGATTGCCTGTTCGCGTCATAAT
>JAFRTA010000116.1 GCA_017427315.1 Clostridia bacterium | reverse complement strand
GCGGTCTTCGACCTCGACGATTCAGGATTTGCGATAGTACTTCTCGATCGTCTCGTCGTCCACGCGGTCGAGCATTTCGCGGGGCAGCATGGAGAGCAGCTCCCAGCCGAGATCCAGCGTCTGCTCGATCGAGCGGTTTTCGTTCGCACCCTGCGCGACGAAGCGCGCCTCGAACGCCGCTCCGTATTTCAAAAGCAGCTTATCCGAATCCGAGAGCTCGTCTTCGCCGATGACGCCGGCGAGAGAACGGGCGTCCTGCACGCGGGCGTAGGCGGAGAAGAGCTGGTTCGCCAGCATGCTGTGGTCCTCGCGGGTATAGCCCGCGCCGATGCCGTCTTTCATCAGGCGCGACAGGCTCGGCAGCACGCTAACCGGCGGATAAACGCCCGTGGAATCAAGCGTGCGGTCGAGCACGATCTGCCCTTCGGTGATATAGCCGGTCAGGTCGGGCACGGGGTTCGTGATATCGTCGTTGGGCATCGTCAGGATCGGGATCTGCGTCACCGAGCCCTTTTTCCCTTCGATGATGCCGGCCCGCTCGTAGATCGACGCGAAATCGGAATACAGATAGCCGGGGAAGCCCTTTCTGCCGGGGATCTCGCCTTTGGAGGAGCTGAATTCCCGCAGCGCCTCTGCGTAAGAGGTCATATCGGTCAGAATGACCAGCACGTTATAGTCAAGGTCGAACGCCAGATATTCCGCGGCGGTCAGCGCGACCTTCGGGGTCATGATGCGCTCGATGATCGGGTCGTTGGCGCGGTTGAGGAACATCACGACCTTGCCCGTAACGTTGGAGCGCTCGAAGGAACGGCGAAAATAGTCCGCCACGTCGTTTTTCACGCCCATGGCGGCGAAAACCACGGCGAAATTGTCGCCGTCGGAGATCGACGCCTGCTTGACGATCTGCACTGCAAGCTCGTTGTGTTTCATGCCGGAGCCGCTGAAAATGGGCAGCTTCTGACCGCGGATCAGCGTCATCAGACAGTCGATCGTCGAAATGCCGGTGTTGATGTAATTCCGCGGGTATACTCTCGAAACGGGGTTGATCGGCAGGCCGTTGATGTCGCGCCGTACCCGCGGGAAGACCTCGCCGAGACCGTCGGCGGGTCTGCCGAGGCCGTCGAACACTCTGCCGACGATTTCCGGGGAAAGCCCGATCGTGATGGGCCTGCCGGTCATTCTTGTTTTTGTGTTGACCAGCGAGATCCCCTTCGTCCCCTCGAAAACCTGGATCACGACGCGTTCGCCGTCGATCTGCACGACGCGCCCCGTGCGCGAGGTCCCGTCGTCGAGACGCAGCTCGACCATCTCGTTAAACGCCGCGTTTTTGACGCCGTCGAGCACGACGAGAGCGCCGTTGATGCGCGTCAGCCCAAGATGTTCAATGATCATAGCGCAGTCCTCCCGTCAGTTCAGCTCGCTTAAAGAAGTATCGATCAGCCGGTAGTAATCGTCAAACAGTTCGAGACGGTCGTTCGGGATATCGTATTTCATCTGCACCAGCTTATCGAACAGGCCTTTTTTGACGATCTCCGAAATCGGGATCTGCCGCGCAATGATGTCGCGGCACTTGTGGTGCAGATAAAGAATGACCTGCATCATTTTCAACTGTTTGACCGGCGAGACGAAGGTGTCGTCCCTGTGGAACGCGTTCTGCTGCAGAAAACCGACGCGGATCACGCGCGCGGTCTCGATCGTGAGCTTCTGGTCGTCGGGCAGCACGTCGGAACCGATGAGCTTGACGATCTCCATCAGATTGTTTTCCGCCGCGAGGATCGAGAACAGCTCCGTGCGGCACGCCGTAAAATCGTCGCCGACCTGCGTCGTATACCAATCGCTCAGATCGCCGACGTATTCGCTGTAGCTGTCGTTCCAGTTGATCGCGGGATAATGCCGCGCGTAAGCGAGGGATTTGTCCAGCGCCCAGAAGCAGCGGGTGAATCGCTTCGTGTTCTGCGTCACGGGCTCGGAGAAATCCGCGCCCTGCGGCGATACCGCGCCGATGACGCTGACCGATCCCTCGGTCCCGTTCAGGTTTTCGGTGCAGCCCGCACGCTCGTAGAATTCGGAAAGGCGTGAAGGCAGATAGGCGGGGAAGCCCTCGTCCGCGGGCATCTCCTCAAGTCTGCCGGATATCTCGCGCATCGCTTCCGCCCAACGGGAGGTGGAATCCGCCATCATCGCCACATGGTAGCCCATGTCTCGGTAGTATTCCGCCATCGTGATGCCCGTATAGATCGAAGCCTCGCGCGCGGCGACGGGCATATTCGAGGTGTTTGCGATCAGCACCGTGCGGTCCATCAGCGGCCGCCCGTTTTTCGGGTCGATGAGCTCGCTGAATTCCGTAAGGGCGTTGGTCATTTCGTTGCCGCGCTCGCCGCAGCCGATATAGATGATGATATCCGCGTCGCACCATTTGGCGAGCTGGTGCTGCATCATGGTTTTGCCTGTGCCGAAGCCGCCGGGGATCGCCGCGGCGCCCCCTTTTGCGATGGGGAAGAACGTGTCGACCACGCGCTGCCCGGTAACGAGGGGTTTCGTCAGGGAAAGACGGCGGGCGACGGGGCGCGGCTGTTTAATCGGCCAGCGGTGGGCGAGGCGGATCTCACGGTCGTTCCCGTGCTCGTCGGTCACGATGGCCAGCACGTCGTTCACGGTATAGCTGCCGTCGGGTTTTACGGAAAGCACCGTGCCGGAGATCCCGGGCGGGATCATCGATTTATGGTCGATCGCGCCGGTCTCGCGGCATTCCGCAAAAATCGTGCCGGGACGGACGCTGTCGCCTTCGCGGATCCGGAACGTTACGTCCCAGAGACGGTCGCCGAGGTTTTCGACGTGTACGCCGGCGGGAATGAACGCGCCGTTTTCTGCGGCGATCGCTTTCAGCGGGTTGGCGACGCCGTCGAAGATGCCGCCCAGAAGGCCGGGCCCGAGCGTGATGCTCATCGGCGCGCCGGTCGGCTCCACCGGTTCTCCGGGGCGCAGCCCGTCCGTCTCCTCATAGACCTGAATGACCGCCTTGTCGCTGTCGACGCGGATCACCTCCGCCAGCAGCCGTTTCCTGCCGACGAAAACCATTTCGTTCATCGTCAGCGCCGTTCTGCCGAGCACGGTGACCACGGGGCCGTTGACGCCGTAAATTGAATAATTTCCTGTCATAGCCGTTCCACCTGTTCCGTCACGGATAAGCCGGAGTTTTCGTAAAACGCCTCTTTTTGCTTTTCGAGCCGCGCGTCGAGCGTGTCGTCCGCTGTCAGACCGGTATCCCGGTTCTCTGCCCGGATACCGCCCAGAACGATATTTTTATCGGCGCGGATCTCGGCGCAGAAGTCCCGCAGCGCGGAAAAATGCGCCTCGTCCGCGCTGCGCAGATAGAATACGCTGCCCTCGCCGATCGCGCTGCGGATCCGCTCCGCGCTCCGATACAGGAACGTGGGGTATTTGTCGCTTTCGGTGAAAGCCTCGATCCGCTGCCGCGCCTCCGAAAACACCTCGTCGGTGATTTCGGCGCGCTTTTGCAGCAGCGTCTGCGTCTGGGCTCTTTCGGCAGCGGCAAGATCCGCGTTCATCTGCTCGTTGAGCTTGTCGAGCGCGGTGAACTGCGCGGAAGAAATCTCCTGTCTTGCCTGCGCTTCCGCCTTGCGCAGCTCCGTGCGCAGGTAAGAAGCGGTCTCTTTTTTGATCTTCGCCACCGCGTTGTCGGCGGCGCGGTCGATCTCTTTGATGATTTTTTCGAGCTTGGAAGCGTCAGCCATCGGATCACCTCATTCCTCGCGGATCCCCACGGCCTCGCGGACGTAGCGCGCCACGGAATTGCCCGCGGGCAGTCCGCTCGTATCGGGGATCTCGGTCAATACGGGCAGCGTATGCTTTGCACGGAACCCGGCGGGAAAATCCCCGAGCCGCCGCATCAGAGAACGGTTGACCAATACGACGCCGACGCCGCCGTCCTCCGCCAGAGCGAGAATCGTTTCACGCGCCTCCTCGACGGAGCGTACGCGCGTTCCCTCGACGCCCGCAAGACGCAGGCCGACCTCGGTATCGTCGTCGTCACATACAAGATACAGGCGCATCGTGCTTACACTTTCCCGAGGATCATAATGGAAATGACCAGACCGTAAAGCGCGATGGATTCGCCGAGCGCGACGAAGATCAGGGATTTACCGAAAGATTTCGGATCCTCGCTCGTCGCCGCGATCGCCGCGGGCGCGCCTGCCGCGACGGCGATACCGCCGCCGATGCCCGCAAGGCTCGTAACGAGCGCCGCCGCGAGAAGACCGAGCCCCTTGTTGATGCCGTCGCCGGTCTGCGCGGGAGCCGGCTGCGCCTGCTGCGGCTCCTCTGCCGCGGCGGAAAGCGGAGCCGCGTCCGTGTTCGGATCGGTGTCGCTGTTTGCCGCGATGGCGCTCACCGCAAATGTGACCGTACCGACGAGGACGAGGGCGACGAGAAAGCCGACGAGATTCGTCGTGAGGATCTTTCTGCCGGGCACGCCCCTCTTCGACTGCCTGACGGAATGCAGGGTGATGCCGAACAGTACGGATACGGGCAGAACGACTGCGATGATGGTAACGAATGTGTTCATGATGATTACCTCCGGTTGTTAGTTGCTGGGTGCTGGGTGTTGGGTTTTTGGTGTTGGGTGCCGGGTGTTAGTTTCCGGTCACATTTTACATTTCACATCTTACATTTTACATTTCACATCTAACATTTCACTCTATTACGACGCCTACTGTCGCTCGCCCGCCTGCGCGGTGGCGCGGCGTTTCGCCGCGGTCTTGATCTTTTCGGTGATGTTGCGGCGTCCCTCCGGCTTGCCGACGCCCTCAAAGGGTCTGCCGCCGCCGTCGTAGAAGCGGCTGAACATTTCGTAATACTCAAGACGCAGCGCCTGGATGCCGGTCAGCAGTCCCTCAAGCGCCATGACGAGCAGGTTGCCGAATACGATGGCGACCCAGCCGAGAGGCTTGACGTCTGCGGGACCATCCGGGTTGCCCGCCATGTAGAAGAAAACCATCATCATGCCCGAATGCACCAGCACGAACGCGCCGATGCGCAGGAACGAGACCGTATTGCTGAAATAGGAGAGGACGTATTCGATCAGCTCGAACGTATTCTGCAGGATGAAATCCATCTTGCTTTCGGGCATGTATTCTTTTTTGTTTTTCTTTTCGATAATGCCGATCAGGATTTCCTTCATAAACAGGATCGGCACGGTCACTGCGATCACGGCGATACACACGAGCGTCGGCACGATCTGTTTGCCGGTCATGAATTTGTAGATGACCGCCGCAAGCGAAGCGTACAGCAGAAGCCCCGCGATCCCGTTTTCACTGAACAGCGCTGCGCCGATTTCCCCGGTGCGCAGACGGATTACGATATTCATGAGCATTGCGACCGCGACAAGCCCGAGGCCGATATAGATCGCCATCAGCAGCACGCCGTTGATCGAGTCCATGACTTCTATGGGCTTCCCCGGCAGACCGAACACGTTCCGATAAATCGGGTCGAGCAGATGCTCGAAGCCGAAGACCGAGCCGAACAGCGCGCCGAAGCAGGCGGAGCAGAACCCGCAGGGCACCATGATTTTCGCAAGCCCCATGTCCCGTTTTTTATACAGGATATACGCGCCGAGCATCAGCAGAAGCCCCTGCCCGAGATCCGCGAACATCACGCCGAAGATCAGCGAATAGGTGATCGCGACGAAGGGGGTGATGTCCACGCCGCCGTAGGACGGCAGCCCGTACATGCTCACGAACATTTCAAACGGGCTGAAGATCCGCTTGTTGCGCAGCTTGACCGGAGGCACGCCGTGCTGATCGGCGCTGGGCTCCGAGATCTCGAACGACACCTTCTTGACGTCGGAAATGCGTTTTTTGAATTTCTTCTCGGTATTCGCGGGGATCCAGCCCACGAAGGTAAAATTCTTTCCGTGCCGGTCTGTCGCGGCGTACCGCCGCAGCTCGAACGCGTCCGAGCACTGCTTGAAATAGTTGTACAGCGCGCTGCACCGTTCTTTGCGGGAATTCCAGTATTCCGCGATCTCTCCGTCGAGCTTCTCCTTGGCGGCGGTCATCAGCCGCTCCTCCTCGGCGATCTTCAGCAGCACGTCCGATGGCGTGCCGGATTCCCGCTGCAGCCGGACGCGGTTGAAATACAGTCCGGCAAAGATGCTGTCGACGCGTTCCAGACGGCTCAACGGCGCGACGTATACGCCCCATACGTCCGTCGCCGTGCGTTCGCAGACGACGAAGACGAAGTTGTCTTTTTTCTGATAAGCAGCCAGCTTATCCTCGCATTCCAGCGGCATGCTGCCGAAGCGCGCGCGAACGAACTGACAGTCCATCAGATCCTTGATCGGCGTATCGAGGTCGGAGAAATGGCTGTATTGCTCTTTCTCTTCCTCGATCGACGCAAGTCCCTCCGTCAGCTCCGTATGCAGGCGGTGGAATTCCTGCATACGGTCAATCATCTCGTTGATCACACTCTCGTCCGCGTCCTCGGGGCGAATGGCGGAAAAGTCCGCGTCCTCGTCCAGCTCGGCGCCGGCGACGGCGGCAAGCTCTTCGATGCGCTGCATTTTCGCGACGTAGGCGTTTTCGCCGCCGAGCGCGGAAAATCCGAGCGTATCGGACATATAGTCGAGCGCGTTTTCCGGGTGGAGCTCGCCGGTCAGGCAGCAGGACGCGATAAAATCGTCGATGCTTGAGACCGGGCCCCAGACGCGCACGAATTTCATTTTTGCAATAGCCAAAAGATCACCCCTGTAATATGATCTCTTTTGTTAAGCCGCGGAGAAGCCCGTCAGCGACTTCCTGATCTGTTCCGGGTCGACGCCGTAGCGGATGCCCTCGATGATCCGAACCACGTTTTTGACCTCGAATTCCGCGAGCAGCATATAACAGATCATGATCGCCGCCGGATCGTCGTAGTAGCGAAGCCCCCGGGTCAGTTTTCTGCAGAGATAGTCCTCCATGACCTTTTCCGTGTCGCCGAAATCAAGACCGCGCAGCGGGTCGCCGTAAACGGTGGGGGAGAGCGCCTGCATGAATTCCTTCTCGTCCGCGGCGGCAATCAGCGCCTCCGCCTGTTTTTTTGAGAAGGCGGTGCACCCGCCCATGAGATAGCCGCGGGTGATCTGCTCGTCGCGCACGCCGATCTTCTTCAGCCGGTAAAGCGAGGTGATGAAGCGCGAGTCGAAAAAAAGACGCACGACCTCGTCGACCTGTTTTCGGTCGGATTTATCCCGGCGCAGAGCGTCCGACAGATATTCGGAAAGATATGCGTTCAGCGCGGTTTCGATGCGCAGATATACGTCCGGCTCGTTCATCCGCCGGGCGAACGGCATCAGAACGGCGCGGTAGGGCGTGCCGGAGAGGATGCGCAGGATATCCGCGAAGCTGCCGGCGGAGGCAAGCGCGTAAAGGTCGAGCTGCGTCAGCTTTTCGTAAAACGGCGGCAGCACGGCAAGATAATCCTGCAGCCGATCGCAAAGCAGCAGGCGGATGAGGCGCGCAAGCTGCGCGATGTCGTTTTTTGCGATGTAGTATTTGTAAAAATCCGCATTGCCGGAGATCGCGTACCGGCTCAGTACGGAAAGCCGGTCGAAAATGCTGATGCGCAGCAGCTCCTCCGCCTGCGCCGGGCCGATATCCCGGTGCGCGCGTTCGAGCGCGGGTGCGAAGTGCCTGTTTTTTTCCAGCTTTGACAGCAGCTCCGGCAGCGTTTTCGAGGCGGCGAGCGCCTCGTATTCGGCGGCGGTGATATGCGAGGCGTACATCGCGCGCGCCTTCGCCATGACCGCGTTGGAGGCGAAGCTCACGCGCTACACCTCCGACAACGCGCTGGCGACGACGTCGGCGACCCAGCGTTCTCTGTTCTCTCCGTAAAGAGCGTCCATCTGCCTCATGATTCTGCCGTTTTTCTCCCGCAGAGCCTGCAGCGCGCTCTCCGCCGTTTTGCGGTTCTCAAGGCTTTGCTCCTCGGCGGCCCTGCGCGCCTTTTCTTTTTCGTCCCGGATCAGCGTTTCCTTTTGCACGGAAACGGAGAGATACGCTTCGTTCCGTTCGTTCTGCGCCGTCGCGACGCGCTCGCGCGCGGCTCTGTCGACGTCGAGGATCTCTTTGAGCAAATCGGTCATGCATACACCTCCCGAAAGCGTGCGGATATCGCGGACGGATAATCTCGAAAAACCGAAATCCCCCGCCTGCGTAGCGCAAAGTGCGGAGGTCCTGCTTTTGATTCATTATACATCGGAAACCGGGATTTTGCAAGCGGTATTCGCCGCGGATGCGTAGAATTTATGTTGCGATTTTTGTATTATATTTTAATAATTTTATAATAACAGAATATATGCGCGTCAGAAGGCAAAATTGCCGGCGGACAGACGGATTTTTCGCATGATTTCGGAAACGCGCAGAGAAGCTGCGCGCGCTTCTTTGTACGGCACGCGGGCGGGCAGACCGAGAATATACGCGTAAAAATCCTCCGCCTCGCACTTCATGACCTCGAAGCGGGACGGAATTTCTTCGAGCACGCGTTCGCCGCCGTCGTTCGCGATCAGTCGGATCCCCGTCAGTTGGGAGACGGATTCGATCAGGATCGCGCCCCTGTCGCCGAGGATCTGCGAGGGCGCGCGCGTCTGCGCCGTTTTGGAGCACGAGATCGTTACGGTCTTGTCAGGATAGGAGAGGATCGCCGAAAACGCCGCGTCCGCGCCCGTGGGCAGCATGACCGCGTCCGCTTTGACGCCGACGGGGGAGCCGAACAGCAGATAAGCGACGGATACCGCGTAAACGCCCAGATCCTGCAGACAGCCCGCCTGCATCTCCGGCTGGAAAATATTTTGTTTCTCGCCGCGCAGATATCCCGCGTATTTGGATGAGAGCTGCGAGTAGTCGAGCTGCACGGAGCGGATGACGCCGAGCTCGGGCAGGGCGGCGCGTACGGTTTGAAGCGCGGGAACGTGCTGCGGCATCAGCGCCTCGCAGACGATTACGCCGTTTTCGTCCGCGATGCGGTACAGCTCTTCGATCTGCTCCGGATACGTGCAGATCGGCTTTTCGACGATCACGTGCTTTGCGTGTTCGAGGAACAGCTTCGCCTGCGGGAAGTGGAAGACGTTGGGCGAGGCGATATAGACGCAGTCGATTTCCGGGCATGCCGCCGCTTCTTCAAGCGAGGTAAATATCTTCTTTGCGCCGTGCTTTTCCGCGAAGGCGCGCGCCTTTTCCTCCGTGCGGGAATACGCCGCAAAGTGTCCGAAGCCAGCGGCGACGGCGCTTTCGAGAAAGCTCTCCGTGATCCACGAGGTGCCGACGGTGAGAAGCTTCAACGGTTCTGTCATAATGATCCCTCCGAAATCAGCATAGCATATATTTCGGCCATTTACAATAAAAAAATCCGGCGGAGCCGAAGCCCCGCCGGGAAAAACCTGAAAACCGTATTGATTTGAGGAGGTTGACTGATAACCGATAACTGACAACCGGCAACTGGTAACTAATAACAAGCAACTAATAACCGGCAACTAACAACTATCAACTATCGACTATCAACTATCAACGAAATCAATACATCCCGCCGCCCTGCTGCGCCATCGCGGCGGCAGCGGCCGCGTCTGCCTGCGGATCGGGCTTGTCGGCGACGAGGGACTCGGTGGTGAGCACCATCGCCGCGACGGAAGCCGCGTTCTCCAGCGCGGAACGGGTGACCTTGGTGGGATCGAGGATGCCCGCCTCGAGCATATCGACAAAGGATTCCTTTGCGAAATCGAAGCCGTAAGCGTCCTTGCCCTCGCGCTTGATCGCATCGATGATCACGGAGCCTTCAAGACCCGCGTTTGCGGCGATCTGGCGGATCGGCTCCTCAAGCGCCTTGAGCACGATCTTCGCGCCGGTGATCTCGTCGGGATCCTCGGTCGCGTCGATGAGCTTCTGCACCGCGGGGATCGCGTTGATGAGCGCGACGCCGCCGCCCGCGACGTAGCCTTCCTCAACGGCGGCCTTGGTCGCTGCGAGCGCGTCTTCGACGCGCAGCTTCTTCTCTTTCATCTCGGTCTCGGTCGCGGCGCCGACGTGGATGACCGCCACACCGCCGGAGAGCTTCGCAAGGCGCTCCTGCAGCTTTTCACGGTCGAAGTCGGAAGTCGTGACCTCGATCTGGTTGCGGATCTGCGCGATGCGGTCCTTGATCTCGCCCGCGTCGCCTGCGCCGCCGACAATGATGGTGTTCTCCTTGGAGACTTTGACCTGCTTTGCGCGGCCGAGCTGGGAAACCTGCGCGTCCTTGAGCTCGAGGCCGAGCTCGCCGGTGATGACCTCGCCGCCGGTCAGAATGGCGATATCGCGCAGCATTTCTTTTCTTCTGTCGCCGAAGCCGGGCGCCTTGACGCAGACGCAGGTGAAGGTGCCGCGCAGCTTGTTGACGAGGATCGTTGCGAGCGCTTCGCCCTCGACGTCTTCGGCGATCAGCACGAGCTTTCTGCCCGCATTGACGATCTGCTCGAGCAGGGGCAGTATCTCCTGGATGTTGGAGATCTTCTTATCGGTGATCAGAATAAACGCATCGTCGATGACGGCTTCCATCTTGTCGGCGTCGGTGACCATATAGGGGCTGATATAGCCGCGGTCGAACTGCATGCCCTCGACCACGTCGCTGTAAGTCTCGGCGGTTTTGGACTCTTCGACAGTGATCACGCCGTCGGAGGTGACTTTCTCCATCGCTTCGGCGATGAGGCCGCCGATCTCCTCGCTTGCGGAGGAAATGGTGCCGATGCGGGCGATATCGTTGGAGCCGTTAACGGGCTTGGATGCGCCTTTGATGCTGTCGACAGCCGCGTCGACGGCGTTCTTGATGCCTTTCTTGACGACCATCGGGTTCGCGCCGGCGGCAACGTTCTTCATCCCCTCGCGAACGAGCGCCTGCGCAAGCAGCGTGGCGGTCGTGGTGCCGTCGCCCGCGACGTCGTTGGTCTTGGTGGCGACTTCCTTGACGAGCTGCGCGCCCATGTTTTCGAACGCGTCCTCAAGCTCGATCTCCTTGGCGATGGTCACGCCGTCGTTGGTGATGAGGGGCGAGCCGTATTTCTTCGCGAGCACCACGTTTCTGCCCTTGGGACCGAGCGTGATCTTCACGGTGTTGCTGAGTTTGTCGATGCCGGCCTGCAGCGCCTTGCGGGCGTCCTCGCCGTATTTGATTTCCTTTGCCATAATCTGTCAATCCTTTCCCTGAATTATTCTACGATCGCGAGAATATCGCTCTGTTTCGCAACGGTATATTCTTCGGACTCAAGCTTGACCTCCGTGCCGGCGTATTTGCCGAGGATGACTTTATCGCCGATCTTGACTTCCATCGGAACGCGCTTGCCGTCGACGATCTCGCCGGGGCCGACCGCGATGATCTCCGCCACCTGGGGCTTCTCCTGCGCGGCGCTCGTCAGAATGATACCGCTCTTGGTTTTCTCTTCCGCCTCAATGAATTTCACGACGACTCTGTCGCCGAGAGGTTTCAGTGTCATAAACAATTCCTCCTATGAAAAATATAATGAACAATGTGTTAGCACTCTCTTTTCTCGAGTGCTAACACTATTTTACGCCGTTTTTCCGAAAAATCAAGCCCTTTTATAAAAAAAATCGGAACGCGGGGCAAAATTCATATTTTGGTAACATTTGAATTCTGATTTGTCGGGCAGCGAAGCTGCCCGTCAAATCAGAATTCACAAAATAAAGCAGATCAGCCCGTTGCAGCCGTCGTTGATGATCTTCTCGAGCGTTTCGCGCAGCTTATACCGCGCGTCCTCGGGCATATGGCTGAGCTTTGCGCGCAGGCCCTCGTTGACGAGGTCGTTGAGAGAGGTGCCGAAGATATTCGACTGCCAGATCTTTGCGGGGTCCTCCTCGAATTCCTTGAGCAGGTATTTCACCAGATCCTCCGACTGGCTTTCCGAACCGACGACCGGGGCGACCTCGGTTTTGATATCCGCCCGCAGCATATGGATCGACGGCGCGCCTGCCTTGAGCCGGACGCCGTATCTGCCGCCCTGCTTCATGATCTCCGGTTCCTCGAGCGTCAGCTCGGTCGCGTCGGGCATGACGATGCCGTAGCCCGTCGCCTCGACCTGTTCGAGCGCGCCTTTGAGGTGCGCGTATTTTCCCGCGTCCTCCGCGAGCGCGCGCAGGGTTTCCATCAGCCCGCGTTCGTTCTCGACGGTCACGCCCGCATATTCGGACAGTACGCCGTAGAACAGGCGCTCGTCGGTTTTGACGCGCAGTACGGCGCTTCCGTCGCCGAGCCCGACCGACGCGACCGATACGCCGCCGATGTTCTCGACC
Organism: Clostridia bacterium; assembly: GCA_017427315.1. Taxonomy (GTDB): domain Bacteria; phylum Bacillota; class Clostridia; order Oscillospirales; family Acutalibacteraceae; genus RGIG2774. Next base: position 6,314 of record JAFRTA010000116.1, on the reverse strand, counting down.
GAGCCGAGCGCTTCGGCGAACGCCGGGATGCAGCGCATGGTAACAAGCTTCGCGGCGCATTCCCGCACGCCCGCAAGGATCCCGCTTTTCAGCGGGTGTCCGGCGTGCAGCCCCAGCAGCCAGGAGGGAAGATCCAGTGTAACCTCGCGCACCGGGAATTCAAACAGAATCTCGCCGAGAATATTCCGGATATCGTCCTCGTTCAGCGTCATGCAGTTGACCGGCAGCACGGGCACGCCGTATTTTTCCGAAAGCTCCGCCGAGAGCGTTTTTACGCCGTCCGTTTCGGGGTTCGCCGCATTCAGCAGCACGATGAACGGTTTGCCGAGCTCACGCAGCTCGCGCACGACGCGTTCCTCCGCCTCGGCGTATTCGGCGCGGGGGATATCGCTGATCGAGCCGTCCGTCGTAACGACCAGGCCGATGGTGGAATGCTCCGAAATGACTTTGTGTGTCCCGAGTTCCGCCGCCATGTTGAAGGGTACTTCTTCTTCGAACCACGGCGTTTTCACCATGCGGGGCCGGTCGTTCTCGATGTAGCCCAGCGACGAGGGAACGATATAACCGACGCAGTCGATCAGCCGTACGCTGCATTCGCAGTTGCCCTCAAGCCGGATCTTCGCCGCCTGTTCGGGAATGAATTTCGGTTCGGTGGTCATGATCGTTCTGCCCGCGGCGGACTGCGGCAGCTCGTCGACGGCGCGGCCTTTTTTTGCGTCTTCGCTCATGTGCGGGATCACAAGCGTATCCATAAACCGTTTGACAAAGGTCGACTTGCCCGTGCGCACGGGGCCGACCACGCCGATATAGATATCGCCCTGCGTTCTGATGCGGATATCCTCGTAGATCGTTCTGTTATCCATATTGGTCCCCTCCTCGTTATATTCCTGCGATCAGCAGCGGTTTTCCCGCCGGGAGCGCGTCGTCCTCGAGTCCGTTGTCCTCCCGCAGCATGGCGGGGTTCGCTCCGTAAGCTTTCGCCGCGTCCCAAAGCTGCTCCCCTTCGCCGGGGAAATAGATCACAAGGCCGGACGCGGCGGTTTTCGGGCAGTCTTTCCGCAGTTCGACGCCGCAGAGCGCGTTCCGTTCCCGCAGCGCGTCGAGCCGACCTTCCACAAACAGCTCCGCGCGCACCGTCGCCGTGCCGCCGTCGAGCGCGACCTCTGCGGCGTTGACCGTGACGGCGGGGGAGAAGGCGTAAGCGTCCGCGGCGGCGGGAACGGTTTTTTCAAACGTAAAGTCAAGCGTGCTTTCCGCGTAGCATACGCCGCCGTCCTGTGAAGAAGCGAACAGCCCCGCGAAGAGGGTGCCGTTCATCCTCACGCCGCGTTCCGTGAACGCACAGCGCGTGTTTTCCACGCGTTCGGTGTGATACAGGATCCTTTTCGGCTGCAGCCGCGACAAATCGATCCTTCCGTCGACGGCGATGCTTTCCGCAACGGCGCGGGATTCGACCGTTTCCCGCAGCGCGGCGTATTCGCATCCGAGCTCGCATTCGGTGGAGAACGCGTCCGTCGCGGCGACAAGCCGCTCCGTTTTTTCCGCCGTCAGCGTCAGCGACACGACCGCCGAACACTGCAGTTGGCGCGCGGCGTTTTTTGCGTTTACCGCGGCTACTTCGTGGGATAATACCCGGACGCGGACCGAGGCGGACATGGCGTCGTTCAGACCCGCGCAGTCGACGATCTCACTGAACGGCAGCGTCAGCCGGACGGTTTCCGGTTCCGCGGAACCGTCGGGCAGATAAAAAACGGAGAATTCCGTTTCGCCGCGCACCATTGCCTTATTTGTGATAACGCGCGTCTCGTTGACGCGGCACGCCGCGTCGCTGCAGAGAATGCGCTTTGCCGCGTTGTGTTCGGCGGGAATGTCGCAGGTCGATTCCACATTGATTTGTTTGGAGGAAACGTTTTCGACGTCGGTGACGCTCATCTCCGCCGTTTTCAAACAGACGCCCCCGCCTTTCGCCTCGCGTATCAGCGTGCGTTCCCGGCGGTCGCAGACGCGAAAGCTCATGCGCACCGTGGTTTTGATTTCCAGCGTCCGGGGACTGACCGCCCTGCAGATGGGCTTATCGGTCTGAAACGAGGGGAGAATGCTCGACTCGGCGGAGAGAGCCGGCGCCTCGACGCTTTTGGTAAACGGTTCCGCCGTGCCGTAAGCGCATACGCCGTCCCCGTCGGAGAGATAAACGATCTGCGCCCGCGCCGTCCCGTCCGCCGTGATGCGGTCGTCCGCGGCGGAAATACCGCCCGGGATTACGTCGACCGAACAGCGCAGCACCCGCACGACGTCGCCGAGATATTCCGGCAGCGTCACGCGGATATCCAGCGGCTGCTCCCCGCCGAATTCCCTGCCGGAAACGACGAGTTTGCTTTTCTGCGTTTCGATTTGAAGCTTATCCATTTTTTGATGTTCCTTTCGGCTGAATTATTCATCTGCCAAAAGATATGCGCCGGACGTGATGTTTATGCCAATTCGGAGACAATGAAATATTTCGGTATGCCTATGCAATATCTACAATTTGAAAGGCGGAAATTCTACAGCTGCGGGATTTGTAAAAATAAAACACATTTGATATAATATAAAAAAAATATAAGAGGCGATTTATATGCATGGGATTCATCCGTGGCAGAATGAGATCAAAGCGCTGCACGCGGCGGCGCCGTCGATGCGGTTTGACGGGCGTATGCCGCTGCACATCTGGCAGTGCGCGGCGCGGGACCGGCTTCGGAAATTGCTCGGTCTCGACCGGTTCCGCCGCTGCGACGATCTGTTTCGCGTCGAATATACCGAGGAAAAGCCGGACCGGATCGAGACGCGCTTCGTTTTTCAGACCGAGGAAGGGTATTTCGTGCCCTGCATCTACGTCCGGCCGCGGAAGCCGCTGCGCGAAAAGCCGCCGGTGATGATCTGCCTGCAGGGGCATTCCACCGGCATGCACAACTCGCTCGGCATCGTGAAATACGAAGGCGACGGGGATAACATCGAAAGCGGCGACCGGGATTTCGCCCTGCAGTGCGTGGAATACGGCCTGAGCGCCGTGACGGTCGAACAGCGCTGCTTCGGCGAGTGCGGCGGAACGCCGCGCCCCGACTGCTATACCACGGCGATGACCGCGCTGCTCTCGGGCAGAACGCTGCTCGGCGGCAGGGTGTGGGATATCCTGCGCCTGATCGACGTGCTCGAAAACCACTTCGCGCACGACTGCGACGTCGGAAGCGTATACTGCATGGGAAATTCGGGCGGCGGCACCGCGACGATCTACGCGACGGCGCTCGACGAGCGCATCAAGGGCGCGATCCCCTCGTGCGCGTTCTGTACTTTCGAAAACTCGATCGGCAACAAGTATCACTGCGCGTGCAACTACGTGCCCGGCATCGCGAATTATTTCGATATGGCGGAGCTGTGCGGCATGATCGCGCCGCGCCCGCTGGTGGTCGTGACGGGCAAAACGGACCCGATTTTCCCGTCGGACAGCGCGGCGGAGGAGTTTTCGCGCGTGCGGGATATCTATTATACGGAAGCCGGCGCGGCGGAAAAGTGCGTCCAGGTGATCGGCGAGGGCGGTCACCGGTTCTACAAGGCCGACGCATGGCCGGTGTTTTTCCGGCTGACGGAGAAATACTGATCTGTCGGGGCGCGGAACGCCTCGCAGATCAGAATTTGTATGGATACTTTCCCTGAATATTCAATGCGGGGACTGTGCATTCCGCTGAAAATCAATTTTTTCCGTTCCGCTGCGAATATTTCTCCCGAATTGTCGTCTTTATAGGTGAAGGCGGCGGGCGTCGTCTGCCTGAAACGGAAAAACCGGGAGGTATGGATATGAAAAAACAATATAAGACCGTCGCGTATCTGCTGATCGTGACGCTCCTTTTGACTGCGGCTTCCATGTCGATCTTCGCGCGGGGCGGGACGACCGTTTGGCCGGACGGGACTACGGTGTTCGCAGATACTGCTCTTCCGCCCTCCGAACAGAGCGGCGATGCGTCTCTGCGCGGCGACGTGAACGGAGACGGACGGGCGGATTCCCGCGACGCGCGCCTTACGCTGCGGGCTGCGGCGCGACTCGTCGCGTTCACGGAGGAAGAGACGGCGAGAGCCGATATGAACGCCGACGGCAGGGTGAGCGCGGGAGACGCCCGGACGATCCTGCAGATCGCCGCGAAGATCCGGACGGAATACGACTTCAACGCACGGTATATCCGTTCCTTTGACGTGAATGAAGCAGACGGCGCTCCGGTCGTCGCCTTGTTCCGGAACCGTTCGGAGATGGAAAACTTCTATGAAACGAACAAGGCGCCCTATTCTTCGGGAAGCGCGCTGAAGACCGACGCGGCTTTCCGTGACGCCGACGATAACTATGACGACGCGTTCTTCGCCGAACACGATATCATCCTCATCGTCAACGAGGAGTCGAGCGGCGCTTATCGCGACGAGATCGTGCGGGTGACCGGCTGCGGGGGCAATATCGAGGTCGGCCTGAACCGTCACGTTCCCGGCAGGGGCTACGGCGTTACCTGCGATATGGCGTACTGGCATATCTTCGTCGAGGTCGAAAAGGATATCGTTCCCATAAGAGACGTTACCCGTATCGACGTGGCCGTGCAGACCGTGGAGGGTCCCGACGCGCCGGATTACGTTTATGAAACGGAACCGTCGGAGCCCGGGACCGACGCGCCGGAACAGCCTTCGACCGAGCCGACGAGGATCGAGCCGACGACGGCCTCGCCGACGGTCCCCGTCGCGTTTGAGGCGCAGTATATCCGCACGAACGGCGGCTATGCCGAAAACGTTTCGTATCCTGTCGTGACGACAATAAAAAACCGCGCCGAGCTCGACGCGTATTACGAGAAGTATAAAGGAACGTACGATTTGGAGCGGCATGAGCGCGTTTACGCCGATACGACGATCGGCTTCCTTGACGCATGCGATAAATACGACGACGCGTTCTTTGCGAAAAACGATCTGATCCTTGTCCTGACCGAGGAGCCGAGCGGCTCGATCCGCCATCTGGTGAGAAGCGTGAAGACCGACGATTTCGGCGGCGTCGAGATCGTGATCGAAAGAGGGCTGCCGAGCGTCGGCACCGACGATATGGCCGAATGGCATATTATGGTCTCTCTGGCGAAGGATCCCGAGCATCCCGGAAGAGATACGACGGTCAGCTTTGTGAATTTTACGCAGTGGGACGACCGGTCCGCCCCGCCCACGGAGCCCGCCGAGACGCAGCTTCCCGGCGTGAGGGGAACGCAGTATATCCGCACTGCGCGGAATAAGTACGACGCGCCGGAATCGCCCGCCGTGCATCTGATCAGAAGCGGCGCGGAGCTGGAGAAGTATTATAACGACAATAAAGAAGAGTTTTCCTTTGACAAGCCGTTTGATCCTTCCCCCTCCTTCCGCGACGCCTGCGAAAAATACGATCGGGAATTCTTTGACCGGAGCGACCTGCTGATCGTATTCCTGGAAGAGGGCAGCGGCTCGATCCGGCACGAGGTCACCGGCGTGACGAAAACGCCCGAGGGCCGGCAGGTTTCGATCCGGGCGGATTCCCCCCGGGTACAGACCTGCGATATGGCCTACTGGCAGATCCTCATCGAGCTGGATAAAGGCTTCATCACCGACGAAAAGACCGTGACTGTAAAGATCGAAGGCCGCACGAACTACGATTTCGCCGCCTCTTACGTCCGAACGGACTGGTTCGAGGACGAGATCAGCCTGCCGGTGTATTTGATCCTCGGCAGCCGCGCGGAGCTGGATGCGTATATCGACCGGGCGAAAGAGATCCTGACGGCAAAGAACCCCGATTACGACAGCGTCGGCGAATTCGAGAAAGCCTGTGAAAAATACGACGAAAAGTATTTCGAGTGGCAGGACCTGGTCCTGCTGACCATGAGCGAACCCAGCGGCTCGATCACTCACAAGGTCACCGGCGTGTTCCGCTCGTCGGATTGGAAGGGGCTGCTGGCGGCGGTCGAAAGGACTGTGCCGTCCCCGCAGACCTGCGACGCGGCGCAGTGGCATATCCTCGTCGAACTGGAAAAGGATATCGTCGCCCCGACGGATCATATCGTCGTATCTCTATCGACCGTCGAGCTGCCGAGCACCGTCTCAACGGATTGATCGCCGATAAAACAAAACGGTTTTCACGGATCTGCATTCCTGTTTCCTTTTAAACGGCATTCAGAGCAGAAAAAAACAAGGCGGGCACGGTCCCAATGTCATTAAGATAACTGAATAAATGAAATAGAAAAACACATATCCAACCTCAAAGGAAGAGGAAGGATATGTGTTTTTTGCAAAAAAGG